>SKNG01000113.1 GCA_007120685.1 Paracoccaceae bacterium
ACGCGCCCTTCATCGTCTTCGACGACGCCGATCTGGATGCCGCCGTGCAGGGCGCGATCATGTCGAAATACCGCAATAACGGTCAGACCTGCGTCTGCGCCAACCGCATCTATGTGCAGGCGGGAGTATATGATGCCTTCGCCGAAAAGCTGAAGGCGGCGGTGGAGAAACTGCGCGTGGGCGACGGGCTGGAGGATGGCGTGGACCTGGGCCCGCTGATCAACGAGGCCGCGCTGGAGAAGGTGGAGGAGCATATCGCCGATGTGGTGGCCCATGGCGGGCAGGTGCTGACCGGCGGGCGTCGGCACGGCAATGGCGGCAGTTTTTTCGAGCCGACCATCGTGACCGGCGTCACGCAGTCCATGAAGGTGGCGAAGGAAGAGACCTTCGGCCCGCTGGCGCCGCTTTTCCGGTTCGAGAGTGAGGAAGAGGCGATTGCCCACGCCAATGACACGATCTTCGGTCTGGCAGCCTATTTCTATGCCCGCGATGTGGGGCGGATCACGCGCGTGCAGGAAGGGCTGGAATACGGGATCGTGGGGGTGAATACCGGCATCATTTCGACCGAGGTCGCGCCCTTTGGCGGGGTCAAGCAATCGGGCCTTGGCCGCGAGGGCTCGCGCCACGGAATCGAGGATTATCTAGAGATGAAATACATCTGCCTGAGCATCTGAGACGGTCGCCCCCGGGCCGGACGGCGGGTCATTTGGTGTCGCGTTGCCAAAGTGCCGGATCGGCGAATTCCAGCGAATTGCCGGCCGGGTCGCGGCAATAGATCGACCGGGCGCCGTTGGGCCAGCGGAAATCGGCCTCGATTTCCACACCGGCGGCGCGCAGCCGGTCCGCCCAGGCGTCCAGCGCGTCCGGGGCGGCGGCAAGGCACAGATGCCCCGGGCCGCGGGCGCCGTGCGGGGGCACGGGCAGGGCCGGGTTGTTGGGCGGCTGTTCCGAAGCGTCGGGGCGGAACAGCAGTAGCATCCCCGCACCCAGCCGGAAGAACACATGCCGCCCGGGCACCTCCGGGCCGCGTTCCAGCCCGATGATCTGTTCGTAGAAGGCCGCGCAGCCGTCCAGATCGTCAGCATAAAGCGCGCATTCCAGCGCGCGGGTCGGCACCGGGGCGGGGGGCAGGTCACGCATGGCGCCATTGTGCCGGCAAGCGGGGAGAGGATCAACCGGCCGGACTACCGCGGCGCTCTGGCAACACCCAAGGCGGCTCGAACCGGCCAGCGGATATGGGGATCAGCCACCCCCCTGCCGCCATCGCCCAGCCGGGCCAGCCGTATCGCCAGCCCCGCGCGCAGCAGATAGGCCGCACGCGGCAGCGGCCGGGCGATGGCGTCCATCTCATCCTGCAACAACCGCGCGGCCAGAACCGCGCGCCAGCCTTTGGGCAGCGTGGCGGCCCCGGCTATGGCCAGCCCTTTCACCCAGCGGGTGACAGCGGCGGGGGCCAGCGGCGGGCCGGGGCGCCGGGTGGGCACACGGGCCAGGGAAACCGGTGTGAAAAACACCGCGCCCGCCGCCAGCCCCGCGCGCAGGGTCAGTTCGGCCGAGGCCAACGGATGCGCCAGCGGGACCGTCAATGGCCCGATCCCGGCCAGCAGGTCCCGGGCGAACACCCGCGCCGCCGTCGACAGGTGCAGCCGCAGCGCCTGCGCCGCGTCCAGCCCGCGAGGGGCACCGGCGAAATCCGTCCGGTGCAGATCGGCCCCCGCCGCGCGGTTGTCGCACCAGCCATCGTGATAGCCGGCAGTTCCGGCAGGGACGTGACCCGCCGGCGCGATCCGGTCGAACCCGGCCATGGCGAAGCCGGAGCCATGCAGGTCCAGCCCGTTGACCATATGCAGGAAAGCATCCGGGCCTGGCTGATCGCCGGCCTGCAGCAGGACCAGATGGCGGCTGTCGGTCGCGGCCAGCAGGGTGTCCAGCGTCGCCTCCGCCGGCAGGCGGGCGACCCCCGTCGGCACTGGCTTTCCCGCTCCGATCAGCGTGACGGTCATGTCGGGCAGGTTCTGGCCTCGCAGGGCCGCCAAAGTATCGGCAAGCGCCAACGCATCGCCCCGGTCGATCACGGCCACCGCCAGCGCCGGCCCCTCTGCGTTGGGCGGTAACGCTTCATCGACCGGTTTCCCTGCCAGAAACGCCCGCCCAGCGGCCAGGAACCGCGCCCGCCGCGCCGGGCTGCGCAGCGCCAGCCCGCGCTCATGGATCAGCCGGCGCGCAAGGCGTGCCAGCGCCGCCTCGGGATGCGGGCGTCCGGTGGCCTGTATCAGCGGTTTCAAGCGCTCCAGCACCGCGAATTGCTCGAACCCGCGCTCATCATCGGCACCGGTGATCTGCCCGGGCCGGTCCCGGCTGTGCAGATAGAGCGGTTGCGGCACCCAGGCCAGATGGCGGGTGCGGGCGGCGAGAGACCAGAACCACTCGTGATCCTCGAACCACGTCCCCTCGACAAAGCGCAGATCGCCGATCAGGTCGCGCCGATAGAGCTTGTTCCAGGCCGAGGGGAAATGATCGACGACGCCCATGCAATCGTCCAGCGGCAGGCTGCGCGGGGACGGATCTTCCGGCAGACGGGCGCCATGGATCGCCGGATGGTCCTGCCCCCGCCCGTCCGGAAAGCAGAAGCGCACCGCACAGGCCGCCCAGTCGGCGCCGGTTTCCTGCAAGGCCGCCATCATCCGGGCCAGAAAGGCGGGATCGAACCGGTCGTCGCCATCCAGGAACGCCACCAGCGGCGCCCGCGCCAGCGCAAGCCCGGCGTTGCGCGCCCCCGAAAGCCCGCGGTTTTCCTGCCGGATCACCCGGAAGCGCGGATCGCCGGCCACCACGGCCCGGGCAATCTCGCCGCTGCCGTCGGTCGAACCGTCGTCGATGACCAGCGCCTCGAACGCCGGCTCGGTCTGGGCGGTCAGCGATTGCAGGCAGGCCGCAACGTGACCCGCGACGTTATAGACCGGCACGATCACCGAAACCTTCGGCAGCGGAGCTTCAGGCACGGAACTGCCAGGTGCCCGGGTCATTGCCCGCGCGGGGCGCCGGGATCACAGATGCCGGCCGAACACATCGTAATCTTCCTCATAGAACAGCTTGATGCGGGCCAGATCCCGCGCATCCAGCGTATCGACAGCGATCTTGGGGCCGCCCTTCTGCAGCCGCTGCAGGGGAACCGCGCGCCCGGTCAGTTCCTCCACGTCCCCGGCCAGCTTTCCCGTCTCCTCGATCCGGTAGAGCCGGTCATACCAGGCGGGATCGCGCCCCAGATAGGTGACCATCGGTGCCGCGTGATGGGCGATGGTGCCGACCGCGCGGGAATAGTCGGCCAGGTGCCGGACGAAGGTCGACAGATCGGGGTCAGCCGGCAAACGCGCCTGTGCGAGCTGGGCGCCGGCCTTGGCTTCCGAGAGTTCCTTGTGATGCACCACACGGTTGGAATAGCAGGACAAAAGCCGCTTCACCGGATCGCGCAGAACGGCGATGCGGCGGTGGCCGGCCATCCGGGCATGGGGCAGTTTCTCGAACGGCACGGATTCATAGAACCTGTGGATCCACCAATGATAGCCGCTGGCACGGAAAGGCTTGAAGGGAAAGCCGTTTTCCACTTCGAAAAACATTGTCTTCAGCGAGGTGCAGGCGATCTTCGGCACCGGGATATAGCTGAGTTTGAACTCGTCCAGAATGACCGACATCCGGCTGCTCTCCTGCCCCGTTGCGGGCCTTGCCATTACGGCACCGCCGCGGTGGCTGCAACGCCTTTGTCCGGCAAGCATGTAGGTCCGGATGGGCAGAGGCCGGCGCGGGTTCCCGGCGTGGCCCGCGCGGCCGCGCCCTTGACCTTTCCCGGCGCCGGCCCCTTATTTGCCTGCGAACCCATACCAACAGACGAGGCACAAGATGGCTTTCACCCTTCCCGATCTTCCCTATGCCCATGACGCGCTGGCGCCGCTGGGCATGAGCCGCGAAACGCTGGAATATCACCACGACATCCACCACAAGGCCTATGTCGACAATGGCAACAAGCTGATCGCCGGCACCGAGTGGGAAGGCAAGAGCCTGGAGGAGATCGTCGCCGGCACCTATCAGGCCGGCGCCGTGGCGCAGTCCGGCATCTTCAACAACGCCAGCCAGCACTGGAACCACAACAAGTTCTGGGAGTGGATGGCGCCGGGCGAGGCCAAGGGCATGCCGGGCGCGCTGGAGACGGCACTGACCGAGGCCTTCGGGTCGGTCGACAAGTTCAAGGAGGCGTTCGCGGCGGCCGGGGCCGGGCAGTTCGGGTCCGGCTGGTGCTGGCTGGTCAAGGACACCGACGGCAGCCTGAAGGTGACGAAGACCGAGAACGGGGTGAACCCGCTGTGCTTCGGGCAGACCGCGCTTCTGGGCTGCGATGTGTGGGAGCACAGCTACTACATCGACTTCCGCAACAAGCGGCCAGCCTATCTGACCAATTTCCTGGACAAGCTGGTGAACTGGGAAGCCGTGGCTGCCGGGCTCTGACCCGGGTGGCGGGTCTGGGGGAACCGGCGGAAGGGGGGCTAGCCCCCCTCGCCCTGCGGGCTCACCCTCCAGCGTATTTGAGGCAAGATGAAGGGGGCGTGGTGCGGACTGCGCCCCTTTTGCTACGCGGCATGCTGCTGTTGGGCGGGTTGTGGCTGGCGGTACGGGTGCTCGCCGGGGTGCCCGATCTGGGGGCGGCGTTGCTGGTCGTGGCGGTTGGGGCGCTGATCGCGCTGCCCCTGGCCTGGGCGCTTGCGGTGGCGCGGGGGCATAAGCTGGGCCAGTTCACCCCCGGCGGATGGTTGCGGTGGCTGATGGGCGGTCCGGTGCTGCGGCTTGGCGTGGCGGGCCTGGGCGGCGCCCTGGCGGCGGTGCTGCTGCTGTTGCGGCTGGTCGAGGCCGGACCGGTGCTTTGGGGGCTGGTGGCTCTGGCCTTCCCTTTGACCTGGGTGGCGATGGTCTGGCTTGCCCCCTGGGGCCGGTCCGAGAAGGTCCGGCTGCACGCGCGCCGATTGGTGCACCGGGCGGCAGTGGCCCTGTGCGGCGCGGTGCTGGTGTTCATGTGGCTGCTGTCCGGATGGGTGTTGCCGGCGCCCGATCTGGCCCCGTTCGAGCCGCCGGCCGCTGCCGGCCCGCTGGTTGCCGAGGCGCTGGCGCTGGCCCGGCTCTGGGCCGGGCTGGAGGCCTATGCGCTGGGTCAGGCGGCGGCCTTTGGCGCCTGGGGATGGGGGCTGGCGCTGCTGGTGGCGGTGTTTGGGCAGCTGTCCGCCTTCGCGGCAGCGGCCACGCTGGCCGTGGCGCTGGCCCTGCCCGGACGCGAATGGTCACGGGCGCTGGCGGTGGCCTCGGATGCCGCAGACCCGCCGCCGATGGGGCGGGCGGGGCCTTTCGTGGCGGTGGTGCTTTGCCTGGCGCTGATCGGCCTGGCCACGACCGCCGGGCGCTGGCTGTTTGCCGAGCCGCCCGGGCAACGGCCTGCCGCGCGGGTGATGCAGGGGGCAGAGCGGATTGGTGACGCCTTTTACCGGCCCGGCACGCATGAGCAGCTTCTGACGCTTCGGGCACAGGTCGCCGCGCAGGACGCTGCGCTGGTCACCGGGCTGGAGCAGGCGATGGAAGCCGGATTTGACACCATGGAGGCCAATGTCGATGCGTTTCTGGACCGCTACTATTCGCTCGGGGCCGAATATCTGCGTCTCATAAACATGTTCCGGCTTGAGGCACATCTTGAACGACAGTTGCGCCGCACTCTGACCGATGGCGGGGCGCTGCAGGCGGCGCAGCACATGCTGGAGAGCGCGGGGCCGGAGGTGGAGGCCCGCCATGAGGCCCTGCGCGCGTCCGAGGCCGCGTTGATGGCGCGAAACAGGCTGGCGGTGGACAACCCGGCGCTGCTGCGTCTGGGAGGCAGCTTCGACCCGCTGCCGGAACTGCGCGGTAGGTTCGCGCAAGAACTGCGGACGGCGCAATTGCGCTGGGCCGGGGCCGGCGGGGCCGGATTGCTGACAGCGGCGATTGCGTCGCGCGTGGCGCAACGGCTGGCGGCGCGCGGCGTTCTGCGCGTGGCGGCGCGCGGGCTGATGCGGGTGGCGGGGCTTCTGGTGGCGGTGGTCGTGGATTACGGGCTGGTCCGCTATGAGGAGTCGCAGAACCGCGAGGATTTTCGCGCCGAGATCATGACCGAGATTGACCGCCTGCGCAGCGAGACCATGGCGACGTTGCCACAGCCGGAATAGGCCTGCGCGTCCGAGGCGTGCTGGCTATAGCGGCAGCCCGCGGAAGGTCTTCAACTGATCCATCACGATCTGGCTGTGCACCCGCGCCACCGCCGGATGCGGCAACAGCCGGCCGTGGATGATCTGGTTCAGCGCGCCCAGATCGGCGCACCAGACGCGCAGCAGGTAATCGGCCTCCCCGGTCAGGGTCCAGACGCTGACCACCTCGGGCAGATCACCCAGCAGACGCTCGAACCCGCGCGCCTGATCGGGCGCGTGGCTGGCCATCTGCACCTGCACGAAGGCCTGCACCGTCAGCCCCAGCCGCGAAGGCTCCAGCCGGGCGGTGGTGGCGGTGACGTAGCCCTCGGCCTCCAGCCGCGCGCGGCGGCGGGCGGCCTGGCTGGGCGACAGGTTTATCCGCTCGCCCAGCGCCTGCGCGGTCAGCGTGGCGTCCTGCTGAAGCGCCGACAGGATTTTCCGGTCCATCGCATCGAGCATGAGAAAATTTCGCATCCGTTCTTAATATGGCGCAATAGCGGCGCATATTGACCTGCAACAATGCTGTCTTTCGCGCACCTTTTGCAAGGCCCCTGCGTTAAGCTGCATCTGCAATCGACATTAGATCAGGGAGACTATCATGGGTCCGTTCCCCCACGCTGCCCCCCGCGCCAGCATCTCGGAAAAGAACCCCGCCGGCACCGACGGGTTCGAATTCGTCGAATTCGCCCATCCCGAGCCCGACAAGCTGCGCGAGCTGTTTGCCCGCATGGGCTACGCGCTGACCGCCCGGCACAAGGCCAAGGCCATCGAGCTGTGGCAGCAGGGCGACATCACCTATGTGCTGAACGATGAGCCCGGCAGCCATGCCAGCGACTTTGTCGCCGAACATGGCCCCTGTGCCCCCTCGATGGGCTGGCGCGTGGTGGATCGGTTCAAGGCGTTCGAACACGCCGTCGCCAAGGGCGCAGAGCCCTATGAAGGCCCCGGCAAGATGATGGACACGCCGGCGATCAAGGGTATCGGCGGCAGCCTGATCTATTTCATCGATGCCTATGGCACCGACGATCTGACCGGCCCCTATGCCGGCGAGTTCGACTTCATCGCCGACCCCAAGCCCGAGGGCGTGGGCTTCTACTACCTCGACCACCTGACCCACAATGTCCACAAGGGCAACATGGACGTCTGGTTCAGGTTCTACGGCGACATCTTCGGCTTCAAGGAAATCCGCTTCTTCGACATCGAGGGCAAGCACACGGGCCTGCTGTCGCGCGCGCTGACCAGTCCCTGCGGCCGTATCCGCATTCCGATCAACGAGGACCGGGGCGAGACCGGGCAGATCGTCGAGTATCTGAAGCGTTACAACGGCGAGGGCATCCAACACATCGCCGTAGGCAGCGAGGATATCTACAGCGCCACCGACGAGATTGCCGAACGCGGGCTGAAGTTCATGCCTGCCCCGCCGCCGGCCTATTACGAGTTGAGCCATGAGCGCGTGGTCGGCCATGAAGAGCCGCTGGACCGGATGATGAAGCATGGCATCCTGATCGACGGCGAAGGCGTGGTCGACGGGGGCGAGACGCGGATCCTGCTGCAGATCTTCTCGAAAACCGTGATCGGGCCGATCTTCTTCGAGTTCATCCAGCGCAAGGGTGACGACGGCTTCGGCGAAGGCAATTTCAAGGCGCTGTTCGAATCGATCGAGCGCGACCAGATCGAACGCGGCGTGCTGAAGACCGCCTGACAGGGCTGCACAGCTATTGCGCGGCACAGCGCCCCGGCCAACCCGGCCGGGGCGTTTTTCCTTGAAATCGGCGCGCGCATTTGCCCTATTCGGGTTGCCGCGCGTGAGCGCAGTCAGAATTCGGGGGAAACCCGATGTTTGAGACCCAACAGGAGGAAGAATGATGATCAACCTTACCCGCAAGGCCATGCTGGCCGCGGCGCTGGCCCTGCCGCTGGCCGGCCTTGGCGCCACGGCCGAGGCCGATACCCGCGTCTACACCCTGACCACCGCCGGCACCGGCGGCACCTATTACCCGGTCGGCGTGGCCCTGGCGACACTGGCAAAAATCCACCTGCAGAACGCGCATGGCATCGACATGTCGGCGATATCCTCGGCCGGGTCGGGCGAAAACACGGTGCTCTTGCGCGAGAACCAGGCCCAGTTCGCCATCATGCAGGGCCTGTTCGGCCTTTGGGCGCGCGAGGGGTCCGGCGCGCTGGAAGAAGCCGGGCCGCAGGAGAACATGCGCGCCGTCGCGCAGCTTTGGCCGAATGTGGAGCACTTCCTGCTGCATACCAGCCTGGTCGAGACCGGGACGGCAGTGGACATGAACAACCTGACCGGCCGCGGCTTCTCGATCGGGGCGCGCAACTCGGGGACCGAGCATTCCAACCGCTTCCTGTTCAACAACTTCGGTCTGGATTACGAAAGCTGGGACATCGTCTTCCAGGGCTTCGCCCCGTCCATCGACACACTGATCAATGGCGGGATCATGGGGGTGAACATCAACTCCGGCATCGGTGTGGGCACCGTGACCCGGGCGCGCGCGCAGATGGGCGACAACATCACGCTGCTGTCGGTCACCGACGAAGAGCTTGAGCGTTTCGACGGCGGCACCGGGCTTTACTTCCACATCACCATCCCGGGCGGCACCTATCCGGGTATCGACGATGACATCATCAGCATCGCGCAGCCGAACTTCCTGGCCGTGAACGCCGATGTGCCCGAGGAAGACGTGTATCTCTTCACCCGCACGATCTACGAAAACCTCGGCTTCCTGTGCAACATCCACCCGGCGACCTGTGACATGAGCCTGGACAACGCGATGGCGGGCCTGCCGCTGCCGCTGCATGCCGGCGCCGCTCGGTTCTACGAAGAGGCCGGGCTGACCATCCCCGACAACATCGCCCCGGTCGACTGAGTGCCGGCCTGGCGATGAAACGCTACGGGTGCGCGCTTGCCGCGCACCCGTTTGTTGCAGGCTTGTCAAGGCAGGGGGCGGGCCATGGCGCAAGAACCATCCGCGACGGAACCACTGAAGAAATCCCTCGTCCCCGAGGATGAGGAAAGTCGCTTCGAGCGTGCCCCCAACAGCATCCCCGGGCAGATCGTGTTCTGGTTCGGGGTCGCCACGGCGGTTCTGCATATCTGGCTGAATACGCTGGGCCTGGTTTCCGAACTCCGCGCGGCGGCGGTGCATTTCGCCGCTTTCGGCTTCATGTGCGCGCTGCTCTACCCTGCCTGGCAGGCGAAATCGGCACTGGGCCAGCGCTTCGTGCTGGTCATCGACGTGATCCTGGGCCTGCTGGCGATCAGCGTCTTCCTGTATCTGTTCTATTTCGAGGAAAGCTTCTACCGCACCCGCCAGCAGACCACCGGCTTTGCCTGGTATGACTGGACCTTTACCGCCATCGCCGTGGTGCTGTGCATCGAATTCACCCGCCGCACCACCGGCTGGATCATCCCCATCCTGATCATCCTGTCCTTTACCTACATCACCTTCTGGGGCCGGCATGTGGGGGGCATGCTGACCTTTTCCGGCCTGCGCACGGACACGGCGCTGTTCCGCATCGTCTATACCGATGACGGCATCTTCGGCACCGTGGCGCGGATTTCCTACAGCTTCGTCTTCATGTTCATCCTTTTCGGCGCCTTCCTGATGCGATCCGGCGCCGGCGCCTTCATCATCGATTTCGCGCAGGTGCTGGCGCGGCGCATGATGGGGGGGCCGGGCTTCGTGGCGATCATCGGCTCGGGGCTGATGGGCACGATCTCGGGCTCGGCGGTAGCGAATACCGTGTCCACCGGCTCGGTCACCATCCCGCTGATGAAACGCGCCGGCATCCCGCCCCGCACCGCCGCGGCGACCGAGGCCGCAAGTTCCACCGGCGGGCAGATCATGCCGCCGATCATGGGCGCGGGGGCCTTCATCATGGCCTCCTTCACGCAGGTGCCCTACCTGACCATCGCGGCGCTGTCGGTGCTGCCGGCGATCCTTTATTTCCTGTCGGTGGGCTTCTACATCCGCATCACCGCCAAGCGGCTGAACCTGAAGCCGATGGGCGGGCATGAAAAGACCGTCTGGCAGGTGCTGAAGGATAACGGGCTGGCCTTCTTCCTGCCCATCGGCGTGCTGGTGGGGCTGATGGTCTGGGGCTACACGCCCACCTATGCTGCCGGCATCGCCATCATCTCGGTGGTCGTGTCCAGTTGGGTCACCAAGAACCCGATGGGCCCGATGGCGGTGCTGGAGGCGCTGGCGCTGGGCGCGAAGAACATGATCATGACCGCCGTGCTGCTGGTCGCCATCGGTGTGGTCATCGCGGCGGTCACCATCTCTGGCATCGGCAACACCTTCTCGCTGATGATCGGTGCCTGGTCCGGCGGGTCCATCCTGATCGCGGTGGTGCTGATCGCGCTGGCCTCGCTGGTGCTGGGCATGGGGCTGCCGGTGACGGCGGCCTATATCGTCATCGCCACCCTGGCCGCCCCGGCGCTGGCCGACCTGATTACCCGGGTCGAACTGATCAGCGCCATCGCCTCGGGCGAGATCCCGCAGTCGGTGGGGGCGATCCTGATGCTGGGCGCGCCGGAACACGCGGCGGTGATCGGCCAGCCCATGTCCCGCGATCTGGCGGCCGAGATCCTGGGCGCCGCGCCGCAGGAAATGAACCGCATGATCCTGGACCAGACGCTGACCCGCGATGTCATCGTCGCGGCCTTGCTGGCCGCACATCTGGTGATCTTCTGGCTTAGCCAGGACAGTTCGGTCACCCCGCCCGTCTGCCTGACCGCCTTCGCCGCCGCCGCCATCGCGGGCTCGAAACCCATGGCCACGGGTTTCACGGCCTGGAAGATGGCCAAGGGCCTATATATAGTGCCGCTTCTGTTCATCTATTCGCCCATCCTGACCGGCACGCTGTGGGAAAAGATCGAGGTCACGATCTTCACCGCCGCCGCGCTTTACTGCTTCGCGGCGGCGATCGAGGGGCATATGGAGGCGGCAGTGAACATCGTGCAGCGCGCGCTTCTGGCCGCGCTTTGCGTGATCCTGATCTGGCCGGTCTCGGCGGCATGGCACTGGGTGGCCTTTGCCGTCTTCCTGGCGCTTCTGGCCTGGAACATCCTGCAGGACCGCCGCGAGCGCCAACCCGTCACGGCCTGACGGCGCCCTTTCATCTTGCCTCAAATACTCAAAAACCAAAGGGCGGCCACAGGGGCCGCCCTTTGCCGTCTTGCGCTTCAGCCCGCCTTATTCGGCGGGCACAGGCTCGCCCTGCCGGGGGGTGCCGAAATGGCGCCGGTTCAGATGCAGCACCAGCCAGATCATCGCCGCCTGCGAGACCAGCGCCACGGCGGTCAGCGCCCAGAAGCCGATGCCGAACTTCGCCATCAGCCCGGCCTCGACCAGCCCCTTGTTGACGAAGAAATGCACCATCACCGCAAAGCCGACACCCGGGCAGACCAGCGCATAGGCACCCGGCGAGTTCTCGCGGCCGAACAGGAACCGTCCCGCATAGCCCTGACGCGCCAGGATCAACAGGCCGAAGAGGCCGAACAGCACCTGCACCGACACCAGCTTGGCCAGAAAGGCCAGCGTCTCGCCCGGCACCGACCCGGCCGCAAGATGCTCGCCCAGCCCGTGGTCCTGCCGCAGCGCCAGGATGCCCAGCACGGTGACCAGCGGGATAATGATCATCAGCGTCGGCGCAGTTTCCGGGTTGGCGCCGTTTTCCATCATTGACCGGATACCCAGGATCAGCGCCACGGCGGCGATCAGCCCGGCAGTGACCAGGAAGAAGGTGGACAGCACCAGCCCGGTGGCGGCAATCGCCGGGGTCAGGCTCAGCGCGGCGGGGGCAGCGAGGCCCACGCCGACCATCGAGAAGGCAAAGGCCGGCAGGATCTGGCCGAAGTTGTTGTTGGCCGCGCAGTTGAAGCCGCCCTCGGTCAGCACCCGGCCGATGAAGCCGCCATAAAGCCGGAATGCCCAGACACCGATGGCCAGAAAGGCAATCATCGCCAGCGGGAACAGGTATTCCACCACGCCCCACAGACCCGGCACGAAGACCATGCCCAGAATGAAGCCCACATTGACCGCCATCGCCAGCGCCAGCGGCGCGGCCATGACCTGGCTTTGGGCGTTGGTCTTCTCGAATTTGGCGAAAGCCTCGCTGCGGCGCCACTCAGTGAAACGGCGCAGGTTCCAGATCAGCGATTTCACATGCAGGATGGCAAAGCCGGCGATCCCGGCCATGGCGGCAGCGATCATCGCCTTGACGGCCGGCGAGCCCGCGGCAAAGGCGGCGGCGATATCCTCGAACACCGGCACCGGCTGGCCGGGATGCGTGATCCAGAACATCAGCCACATGAAGAAGGTCACCACCAGACCCCCGGCGCCCAGCGCGGCAAGGAAGTAAAGCGGTGAATAGGTGTCGGAAGGACGGGTGATGGCGGACATGTCGGTTCCTCCTGAATACATTCTTTCATATGAATATAAATTATTGAATGTGAGATTGCAAGGGGAAGGTTCGGCGCAGATATTGTGGCCCATTGGCCTCGGTCGCGCATATGCTGTGATGCGTGCTTGACTTGGCCCGGGCCGGCCGCAAGACTGCCCCAGTCACAGCATAGGCCGACCCGTGCGATTCACCCGCCTCCGCCTGAACGGTTTCAAAAGCTTCGTCGATCCCACCGACCTGCTGATCCAGGACGGGCTGACCGGCGTTGTGGGCCCCAACGGCTGCGGCAAGTCGAACCTGCTGGAGGCGCTGCGCTGGGTGATGGGTGAAAACCGGCCCACCGCGATGCGCGGCAGCGGCATGGAGGATGTGGTCTTCGCCGGCACCGGCACCCGCCCCGGGCGTGCCTTTGCCGAGGTCGCGCTGGTCCTAGACAACAGCGACCGCCGCGCCCCCGCCGGTTTCAATGACAGCGATCAGATCGAGGTCACGCGCCGGCTGACCCGCGATGCCGGGTCCGCCTACCGACTGAACGGCAAGGAGCTGCGCGCGCGCGATGTGCAGATGCTCTTCGCCGATGCCTCGACCGGGGCGCACAGCCCGGCGCTGGTCCGGCAGGGGCAGATCGCCGAACTGATCAACGCCCGCCCCCGCGCCCGGCGCCGCGTGCTGGAGGAAGCGGCGGGGATATCCGGCCTATACCAACGCCGGCATGAGGCGGAACTGCGGCTCTCGGCAACCGAAACGAACCTGTCGCGCGTGGGGGATACGATCGAGGCGCTGGCGGCGCAGCTTGCCTCGCTGGCCCGGCAGGCCCGGCAGGCGGCGCGCTACCGCGAGATAGGCGCCGCCCTCCGACAGGCCGAGGCGCAGCTGCTGTGTCGGCGCTTCCTGGATGCCGAGGCACAGGCCACCGCCCGCCGGTCCGCCCTGACCGAGGCTGCAACCGCCGCCGCCCGGGCCGAGCGCGAGGCGCGCGCGCAGATCTATGCCGACAGCCCGGAGTGCGACGACTGGGCGGTGATGCGGGTG
>SKNG01000107.1 GCA_007120685.1 Paracoccaceae bacterium
GCCCTTCGGGCAGGCCGGTCAGGTTGTACCAGGACACCATGCCGCAGACCGGCACCCGCGCGAAAGGGTTCAGGAGCGGCAGCACGGCATAAAGCACCTTGCCGCCGACATTCTCGAAATAAACATCGATCCCGTCCGGGCAGGCCGCTGCCAGCGCCTTGGCGAAATCATCGGCGCGGTGGTCGATACAGGCGTCAAAGCCCAGCGTGCCGGTGACATGGGCGCATTTCTCGGCCCCGCCGGCGACGCCGACCACCCGGCAGCCCAGCCGCTTGGCGATCTGCCCCACCGTGGCCCCCACCGGCCCGGCGGCGGCGGCCACTACCACCGTCTCGCCCGGTTTCGGCTCGCCGATCTTCAGAAGCCCCGCATACGCCGTGTAGCCCGGCATGCCAAGGATCCCCAGCGCCCAGGACGGGTTCTCCGGCGCCGGGCCCAGGTTCATCACCGCGCTGCCGTCGGACAGGGCGTAATCCTGCCAGCCGCTCATCGCCAGCACCTTGTCGCCCGGGGCAAAGCCCGCCACGTCAGATGTCACCACCTCGGCCACCACCTGCCCGGTCATCACCTCGCCGATCTGCACCGGCTGGGCATAGGATTTCGCATCGCTCATCCGCCCGCGCATGTAGGGATCGAGCGAGAGCCACAGCGTGCGGAGCAGCATCTGCCCCGCGCCCGGCTGCGGCACCGGCGCCTGTTCCAGGCGCAGCGTGTTCGTATCCGGCAGGCCCACGGGCCGTTCGGCCAGCACGATGCGGCGGTTGATATCGGCGGATTGTGGCATGGTGTCCTCCCGTTTCCCTGTTGCGCGCCAGTATGCATCTGGCGGCGGCAGGGGGAAGGGGGTTACCGGGCGAGGCGGCGCAGCACCCGTTCCAGCGCGTCCAGAAAGCGCGAGCGGTCCTGCTTGCCGAAGCCGCGCCCGGACCCCTGGCGGAACGGGTCGGCGGCGCGCAGGTCGGCCATAAGGTCGCGGGTTGCCAGCACATTGCCGATATTCGCGGCGGTCAGTTCCGCGCCATCGGGTTTCAGCACCGCCGCGCCCCCCTCGATGCAGCGCGCGGCGAGCGGGATATCGGCGGTGATCACCACATCGCCGGGGGCGGCGCGGGTGGCGATCCATTTGTCGGCCTCGTCCGGCCCTTCGGCCACGATGACGGTGTTGACAAGCGGGTTGGCCGAGGGGCGGATGCCGCCGTTCGAGACGATATGGATAGCCACCCCGTGGCGGGTGCCCACGCGCTCGACCTCGGCCTTTACCGGGCAGGCGTCGGCATCGACATAGATGGCCATGGTCGGC
Organism: Paracoccaceae bacterium; assembly: GCA_007120685.1. Lineage (GTDB taxonomy): Bacteria > Pseudomonadota > Alphaproteobacteria > Rhodobacterales > Rhodobacteraceae > Pararhodobacter. The sequence continues at coordinate 1,301 of SKNG01000107.1, forward strand.
GTTCCTTGTGATGGTGGTGGTGGCGTTGAACCATGGATCGGCGGCAAGCGGAAGCCGGGCTGCGGGCCGCTATCGCACGTCGCCACAGATCGGATTCGATCCCGCCCGGGCCGCTTGCGGCCCGCGCATGCGCCCGCCCGCCCCTCAGGCGGGCGCATTCTGCGCCCACCTCGGGCGGCCGCATGCCCTCCGGTTGGTTGGTCACGTTTCCGATCAGACGCGACAGGCTTGAAGCGGTCAATAGCCAGTCATCTCCAGATACCCCCGCCCCTCGTGGCTGCCGGAAAACTGCAACGGCCCCTCCCAATAGGGCACCGAGGTATCCATCCAGCTTTGCGGGTTCAGCGGCCGCGTCTGGATGTTCAGCGCCGGCATCGGGCCATGCGCCGGCCCTTCTATCCGCCAGCGCACCGGCACCTGCCGCCCGGCCACCTGCACCCGCTCCAGCGCCGTGAAGCGCAGCGCGTTATGGGGCAGGGGGGTGGCCTGGCCATCCGGCGTGATCCAGGTGCCGGAGGTGAAGACCTCTGCCCCGCGCAACTGAAACCCCATCATCCGCGCGCCACCCTGAAAGATCAGCGACACCCAGTCCCAGCCCGCCTGATCCTCGGCCAGCGGCTGGCTGGACCATTCGCGGTCAAGCCAGCCGTGGCCGGTCACCGGCATCGGGCCCTCGGGCAGGTCCAGCGTGCCGGTGACGCGGTAGAAGGGCTGCGAATAGTAGAAGCTGGCCTGCCCGGCGGGGGATTTTACCGAATAGCCCCGGTCGCCGTGCAGCACCAGCGGCCCCTCGGCCCGGTAGTCCAGCGCATAGCCGAAATCCCGGCCTCGGGCGTTGATCCGCAGCGCATCGAATTCGTCGGCGCCCGGAGGTGCGGCGCCCTGCATGCGCCAGTCGTCGATCCAGGCGTCAAAGGGCATGGCCTGCACGCCCGCCTGCCCGATCCCGCCGCGCGCCAGCCGTTCGGCGCTGAAATGGCGTGTCGCGGTGGTCAGCCCGGCATGGCCCATCCACAGCTGCGGGGCCGACCATCCCGCCCCCTGTTCCGGGGCAAGGCCTGAGCGGAAGAGCGTCCACTGGATGCCGTAATCCTGCCCGTCCTCGCCACTCAGGACCGAGGTGAGATACCACCACTCGATGCGATAGGCCCAATGCGGGCCGTGATCTTCGGGAAAGACGAGGTCACGCCCGCGCTCGGGGATGGCAAAGCCCTCTGCCGTGGTGCCAAGGCCGGCGAAGCCTTGTGCCGTGGCGGCGCCCGGGATCGCTGTGGCAGCCATCAGATGCAGCAGGCGGCGGCGGGAGAGGGGCTGCGCCATCATCGCCGGCCCCCGCTGCCGCGCGGGTTGGTGCCGGGAAAACGGGCCTTCGAAGGCCCGTGAAAAGCGCGTTCGAACGCGCTTTCCACCTCACCGCCCCGGCGTACGCGATGGCGATGCAATGCGGTGGATTGCGCTCTAGCGTTCATGGACAAACACCCTGATCAGATCGGCCGGCGCCGCGCGGGCGAGCCTGAGGGCGGGAAGCGCGCAGGCCAACAGCGCCGCCAGCATCGCCCAGCCCCCCAGCCGCAGCCAGTCGGCGGGAAACAGCATGATCGGCAGCCGCCAGCCGAAGGCCTGCACATTGATCACCGCCAGCAGCACCTGCGCCAGCAGCAGCCCCACCGGCAGCGCCAGCACGGCGGTCAGCCCCGCCAGCACCATGCCCCGGCCCAGCTCCAGCGCCGCCAGCCGCCCCCGCGTCAGCCCCAGCGCCCAGAGCGGCGCCAGTTGCGCCACGCGCATGCCCGAAAGCGTGACCAGCGACGCAAAGAGCGCCAGTGCGGCGACCGAGAGGGTGAGCAAATTGAGCGCCCTGGTGATGACGAAGGTGCGCTCGAATATCTGCAGGGACAGCGCCTTGGCCTGGGCCTGATCGCTCATCTGCGTGGCGGGCAGGCCAAGGCTGTCCTGCAACGCGGCCATCAGCGCGGGCACCAGCGCGGGGTCGATGCGCACCGCATGGCTCAGCCGCGGGGCCTGCGGGAAGCCGGCCAGAAACGCCTCCAGCCCCAGCATCACCTGCGCCTGCGGGTTGCCGTAGTCGGAATAGACCCCGGCCACCGCCAGCCGCCCCACCCCCGGCAGATCGACCATCGCCCCGGGCCACAGGTCTGCCGCGCGGGCCAGCTGTTCGTTGATCATCACCCCCTCGCCCGATGCCAGCCGGTCCCAGGCATCCGGCGCAGCGGCGATCAGCGGCCAGTGGTCGCGATAGGTGGCGTGATCCTTCGTGCCATAGATGCGGGCGGGCTGGCCGGCGATGGAGGTTTCCGTGAACCAGACCGGCAGCACGGCATCGGCGCGTTGCTCCAGGATGTCGCGCAGCGCCGCGCCTTCGGCCTCGGTCCGGGCGGTGACGTAGAATTCGGCCACCAGCCGCTGGTCCAGCCAGCCGGTGAAGGTGGCGCGAAAGCTGGCGACCATCGTGCCCACGCCGATATTCGCCGCCAGCGCCAGCATCAGCGCCATCAGCGCCAGCGACAGGCGCGGCAGGTTCTGGCGGCTGTCGGCCCAGAACCATTGCGCCACCGGCCCGCGCGCCAGCC
>SKNG01000055.1 GCA_007120685.1 Paracoccaceae bacterium
CAGCTCGACCCGAAACGTCGCATTCGGCAGGAGTTCCTTCACGACGCCGGGGAATTCGAGCAGTTCTTCCTTGGCCATGGTCACTCCGTCCTTTGGGAATGCCCGCAGGGGCGCGAGCGCGATTTAAATGGGGCCAAAGCCGGGAAATTTCAAGTGTCAAGTTTTAATGGCGCGCTGCATCGGGCGCGCGCCGCACCGGCTGTGCCAGCCGGTCAGCCTGTTCGGCCCAGTCGCGCATCGTCAGCACCACGCCATCGGCCCGCGTCTGCGCAATCTGCGCGCGCGAGATTCGGGCGAACACCCAGCCTGGTTCGTCGAACGCCCCCTCGGCGATGATCCCGGTTTCCGGCCAGCCGGCATCAGGCGGGCCGTAGACGCTGGCGCGGCCGGTGTTTTCCTCGCAGCCCGCGCACCAGGGCGAAAGCCCCACCAGCGGCGCATGCACCGCCGCGCATTGGCTTTCCAGCGCACGCGCCATCGACCCCACGCGCACCCGGTGAAACCCCGCCCGCGTCTCGGTGCAGGAGGGCGCGAGCAGAATCTCCGCCCCCGCCTCGGTCAGCGCACGGGCGAGAAGCGGGAATTCGCTGTCATAGCAGATCACCACGCCGATCCGGCCCAGCGCGGTGTCGAACAGCGTCAGCCCCTGATCGCCGGGCACGACATCCCATTCCTCGCGCTCGAACCGGGTCATGATCAGCTTGTCCTGATGCCCGATCACGCCGCCCGGACCGTATAGCGTGGCCCGGTTCACCGGCCGGTTGCCCTGAAACACCGGGCCGGACCCGCCCAGGATATGCACCCCGTATGCCTCTGCCAGACGCGCGTGCAGGGCATCGACGGCCGGGCGATGCCGCGCCACCTCGGCCAGCGCGCCCTCCAGATCGGCAGCCACCGCCACGCCACCCAGGCTGGCCAGTTCCATCGCGCCGTATTCCGGAAAGACCAGAAGCTGCGCCCCCTCCGCCGCGGCCCCTGCCACCCAGTCGGCGATCTTCGCCTCATAGGCGGCAAAATCATCGAACCAGTCCAGCGGATAGGCGGCACTGGCAACGGTCACGGTGTCGCAGGTCGGGGGCTCTGTCATGTCAATTCCCGCATCCAGAATTGCAGCGGCTTCTTCGTCTCGGCTTGCTCACCAATATCACGCCAGGCGTATTGCGCCACCACCCCGGGCAGCGGGGCATAGCCGCGTTTGCGCCAGAAATCATCCAGCGGGCGATAGCCCTTTGGCCGTGCCGGGTGATCTGCCGGGCGCTGCACGGCACAAAATGCAACATGGCGCCGGCCGAATTCGCGCGCCTGCGCCTCTCGGATATCAAAAAACCGATGTCCAATCCCCTGGCCGCGCCAGGCCGGCAGCAGCACCGACTCCGCGCAGTAGAAAATGTCTGACAAATCGATCCCCGTGCCGGCAAAGGCCGCACCGAAGTCCTCGGCATGGTCTTCCAACGGCGCGCCCGTCGCCGCGCCCACCAGCCGCCCACCCGCCGACGCGCCAACCAGAATCGCCCCGGGGCTGGTCCGAAAAGGCTCCAGATATCGCCGCTCATAGCCATGATCGCCGTCATAAAGATACGGCCAGTCGCGAAAGACCTCGATACGCAGCCGCGCCACATCGTCCAGCGCCGCCTCCAGCGCCGCGCCGGTCAGCGCCTCAACCGTCACCATCCCGCTCATGCCGAAACCTGCGCGATCCAGTCCTGCAGGTTGTAATGCGTGGCCACCCGGGCAATCTTGCCGTCCCGAAGCGTGAAGAAACTCCCCGCCGGTAGCACATAACGCTGGCCTCGCGCCTCGGGCAGGCCCGGGTCGGTCTGCAGGTATTCGCCATGCACCACAAATTCCGCCGCCGCCCGCGTGCCATCCTCGTTGACGAAGATCACCATGTCGCGCAACTCTTCGCGGTAACTCACCCCCATATGCGCGCAGAACGCGGCAAAGGCATCCCACCCCCGCCGCACCGCCCCCTGGTTGACGTGATGCTCCACATCCTCGCTGACCAGCGCCAGCATGGCCTTCGCATCACCGGCATTGAACGCGTCGAAATACGCCACCACCACCGCCCGCGCCGCTTGCTCACTCATGCACCCATGCCCCCTCATCTTTGCTCTTCAAATATCCCGGGGGGTGAGCCGCGCCAGCGGCGAGGGGGGCAGCGCCCCCCTACCCCACCTCCGGCTCACCGAATCGCTCGATCATCCGCGCCCGGATCTGCTCGCGCGTCTGCCGATACGCGACCAGCTTCGACTCGCGCGTCTCGCCCAACCCGGTCGGATCCATCACCGGCCAGTATTCCACATCGATATGGGCATGTCGCGTCATCTCCAGCGCCGTGCGCTGGCTGGCCGGCGACAGCGCCACAATCAGATCGAAGGCCGACAGATCATCCCCCCATTGCGCCATCTCGTCGAAACTGCGCGACCGGTGGCGGGCCAGTTCCAGACCGATCTCGGCGCAGACGGCAATGGCAAAGCCGTCGATCTCCAGATCATTATGTACCCCGGCCGATTGCACATAGGCGCGCTGGCCATAGAAACGCTTCATCATCGCCTCGGCCATGGGCGATCGCACGGCATTGTGGTCGCAGCAGAACAGCACCGACTGGGGAAACGCCCGGCCCAAGCCCCTACCCCGCCCGGTTCAAGACGCAGATCAGCGTGAACAGGCGCCGCGCGGTGTCGATATCGACCTCGGCCTTGCCCTCCAGCCGTTCGACCAGGATGCGCGCCCCCTCGTTATGAATGCCCCGCCTTGCCATGTCGATCGCCTCGATCTGGCTGGGTGGCAGGCGCTTCACCGCATCGAAATAGCTGCCGCAGATCTGGAAGTAGTCCTTGATCACCTGTCGGAACGGGCCGAGGCTCAGGTGAAATTCCGCCACCCTGGCGCCATCCTCCTGGGCGATATCCACCACCAGCCGCTTCTCGCGCACCGCCAGCGCCAGCCGGTATGGGCCCGGCGGCACGGGGCGCCCGTCGCGCGCGGGCAAGGCCAGGCTGTTGTCCTCCAGCAGGTCGAACACGGCCACGCGGCGCTCCTGCTCGATCTCTGGCGTGGGGACGGGCAGGCCGCTGTCATCGATCTCTATATGGCTGATGCGGTTCATTCAGATCGTTCCCGGAATACACGGCCCCGTGATGCCCCAGCGTGACGGGCCGTTCAAGCCATGATCCCCGTCGACCCATCCCGCGGCGCGTCGTTCCCGGGCAGCACCGCCTCGGTCTGTCCCACCACCGGCGCCACAGCCAGCCGCCAGCCCGCGGGCCAACCCGCCCCGGGCGCGGCAACCAGTTCCGCCCCCCGCCACAGCCCGGGCTGTGCCGCCAGCGCCTCGCGCGTCTGACCGGTCTCGCGCCAATGGGCGTGCCGCCCCGCCGCCGCGCCGCGGCTCAGCGCCAGAAGCCCCGCCTGCCCCAACGCCCGCAACACCAGCCCGTCCGCTGTCAGACCCGGCCCCGTCGGCTCCGCCCGCCAGCGCCCGTCCCAGACCGCCCACACCGGCTCTTGCCGCCCCGTCACCGCCGCCGGTTCCCGAAACAGCCGCAGCCCGCCCCTCTCGGACCGCATCATGCAACCCATCAGCGGGCCACCCTTGCCGGCCTCGCCTGCCGCGATCCAGCGGGTCAGCGCGGTCAGCCTCGGCGGATAGGCCGCCCCCGTCAGCCCGCGCAGGCAATGCACGAAGACCCGGTCCCGGATCTCTGCCGGCAGGTCCAGCACGCCGCGCGCCAGCACCACCGTCCCGGCCTCGTCGCGCGCTTGCACGCGCAGTCCTGCCGCCACCTGCCCCTCCAGCGCCCCCCGCGCCCGGCGCATCCGCGCGGCGGTCGCGCCCAGCCCGGCGGCATCGACACCCAGAGGCGCCAGCGCCGCCAGCGCC
>SKNG01000454.1 GCA_007120685.1 Paracoccaceae bacterium
CTATCTGTTCCGCCAGCCCATTTCCGGCGCCTTCGAACTGACGTCCTACATGCTGGGGCTGATGGTGTTCCTGTCGCTGGTTCTGGTGGCGGCGCGGTCGGACCATGTGCGCATCTCGGTGCTTGACGGGTTCCTGCCGGTGTGGTTCCGCCGCGCGCGGGCGGCGCTGGTCAATCTCATCATGGCCGCCATCTGCGCGGGGCTGGGCTACCGGATGTGGCTGCATGGCGAGCGGCTGGCCGGTTGGGGCGACCGCACGCAGATGTACGGGTTGCCCAACGGGCTGCTGGCCAAGATCATGGCCGGCTCGACCCTGCTATGCGCGGTCCTGTTTCTTGCCCTGGCGGTGATGGTGATCCTGCGGCGGGACGCGCTGCACCGGGTGGAAAGCTGACATGCTGGAAGGCGCGCTGGTTCTTCTGGGCCTGATGCTGGTGCTGCTGGCCGGTATGCCGATTGCCTTTGCCCTGGGCGGGATCGCCTATCTGGGCATCTGGTGGCTGCGCAACATGACTGTGGCCAACACCATCACCGTCAACCAGATTTTCGATCTCGCGCAGACCCATACCTTCACCGTGCTGCCGCTCTTCATCCTGATGGGCAACCTGATCGCCCGGGCGCGGATCAGCCATGACCTTTACGCCGCCTCCAACGCCTTCATGGGGCACTATCGCGGCGGGCTGGCGATGGCGACGATTGCTGCCTGCGCGGGGTTCTCGGCGGTGTCGGGTTCGTCGATGGCCACAGCCTCGACCATGTCGCGCGTGGCCATGCCGCCGATGCGCAAGCTGGGCTATCACGATTCGCTCGCCGCCGGGTCGATCACGGCAGGCGGTACGCTGGGCATCCTGATCCCGCCCTCGGTGATCCTGCTGATCTACGGGATCCTGACATCCACCAATATCGGCAAGTTGTTCATCGCCGGCATCGTGCCGGGGCTGCTGGCGGTGATCGGCTATCTGCTGGCCATTGTCGTGGTCACCCGGCTGAACCCGGCCGCCGGCCCCGCCGGCCCGCGCACCCCCTGGCCGGAACGGATGCGGCTGCTGGTCGGCGTGGGGCCGGTGGTGGTGCTGTTCGTGCTGGTGCTGGGGGGCATCTATCTGGGCGTCTTCACACCGACCGAGGCCGCGGGGATCGGCGCCGCCGGCGCGTTCCTCTTCGTGCTGGCGCGGCGGCGGCTGAGCTGGACGGGGCTTTGGGACATCCTGGCGGAATCCGCGCGCACCTCGGCGATGATGATCGCGCTGCTGTTCGGGGCGACGCTGTTCAACAATTTCCTGGATCTGCTGGGTTTTGCGCGGGCGCTGTCGGACTGGCTGAACGCGATGGATGTCTCGCCGATGATGGTGCTGCTGGCGATGATGGCGGTTTATCTGGTGCTGGGGCTTTTCCTGGAAAGCCTGTCGATGATGCTGCTGACCATCCCCATCTTCTTTCCCATCACCCAGGCGCTGGGGATCGACCCGGTGTGGTTCGGCATCCTGGTGGTGGTGGCGATCGAGATCAGCCTGATCACGCCGCCGGTGGGGCTGAACGTGTTCATCCTGAAGATCATGGTGCGCAACATCACCCTGGTGACGATCTTTCGCGGCATCCTGCCCTTCTTCATCGCGGATCTGGTGCGGCTGGCGATCCTGCTGGCCTTTCCGGCGCTGGTGCTGTTCCTGCCGCGGATGATGTGAGCGGGTGCTCCCGCCCCCTTTCCGCCCGCCTGTCGGCAGGCTGAAAGGGGTTGGGCCAGGCCGGGGGCTGCGCCCCCGGCCACCTGATCAACCCCGGGGGCTGCGCCCCCGGACCCGCGAACAAAGCCGGGGGGCGCTGCCCCCCGGACCCCCCGGCGTATTTCAGGCAAGATGAAGGGGAAAGAGGCCGATTCTGGGCAGGATCCCATGTGGGTCGCCGGGCAAGGTGGCGACGGCCAGGCCAAGGGGCGCGAAGCGGGGGCCGGGTCGGCTGATGCGGCCGGGGTGGACCCGTTGGGCGAGATCGGCACCGGCATCGGCATTGAGCGCGGCAAAGTCGGTACGCCCGGCGAGGAGTGCGGCGAGGGCGGCGTCGTAATCCGGGGTGAGCAGGAGCCGGGCACACGGCGCCTCGGCGCGGATGATTGCGACGAGCGGGCCGTTGCCGGGGGTGGCGATGGTCGCTGTGCCGGTGTCAGAAAGCGCCGGGGGCGTGGTGCCGGCGCGGGCAAAGAGGGCGGCGGCGGTATGCAGCAGGGGTTCGGAGAAGGTAAATTGTCCGGCGCGCGTTGCCGTGACCGCTTTGGCGGCGATGGCGTCGATCCGGCCCGTGGCGAGGTGGCGCGGCAGGGCGGCCAGCGGGGCGGGGCGCCAGGCCAGCCGGGTGGCCGGCGGTAACCGGGCGGTCAGCGCGATAACGAAGCTGCCGCGCGCACTGCCGTTTTCCGACCAGCAAAACGGGCGGAACGGATCGAGGTAGCCCAGGCGCAGCCCTTCGGGAGCCGTTGGGTCTTCGGTCATTTGCCTGCACCGGCTTGCACGGTCTTTCCTGGCCGCTATCATGCCGCGGAAAAGGAGGGGATACCATGCATCCCTGCGCCTTGCCTGCCGATCTGCAGGCGCATCTGATCGCCCGGCATGGCCGGCTGCACCGCTTCGACCGGCTGGAACCTGCGCGCTGTGCGCTGGTGGTGATCGACATGCAGCGGATCTTCTGCGCCGAGGGGGCGCTTCTGGAGGTGCCGATGGCGCGGGCCATCGTGCCGGCGATCAACCGCGTGGCGGCGGCGATGCGTGGGGCGGGCGGGCTGGTGGCCTGGGTGCGGTCGTCCTTCCCGCCCTCGGCGCGCGACTGGCATGTGATGTTCGACGCCGTGATGCCGCCCGGCTTCGGGGCGCAGGTTCGCGAAGGCCTGCAGGAGGGCCGGCCCGGCCACGCCTATGCCGACGGAATCGTCCCCGCGCCGGGCGATCTGGAGGTGGAAAAGGACCGCTTTTCTGCCTTCCTGCCCGGTGCCTGCCCGTTGCCGGGCCTGTTGCGGGCGCGGGGTATCGATACCGTGCTGATCGCCGGCACCATGACCAATGTCTGCTGCGAAGGCTCGGCCCGCGATGCGATGATGGAGAATTTCCGCGTGATCATGCTGGCCGATGCCAATGCCGCGCGCTCGGACGGCGAGCATATGGCCAGCCTGATCACCATCGCGCGGTCCTTCGGCGATGTGCAGACGGTGGCAGAGGCTATCGGCTATCTGCGCGCCACCGCCAATGCCTGATGCTGGACTCTGCCAGGGATTGGTTATATTTTCTTACCAGTGACGGGAGGATGCCATGGAAATGCCTGAACCGAACCCGGCCGTTCTGGCCCGGCGCGCGCAGATCGTGGCGCGGCTGCAGGCGGTATTGCCCGATGAGGCCGTCATCCATGACCCGCATGAGACCCGCGCTTATGAATGCGATGCGCTGACCGCCTATCGCTGCCCGCCGCTGGCCGTCGTGCTGCCCGCCAGCACCGAGGAGGTGGCGGCGGTGTTGCGTATCTGCCATGCCGAGGGGGTGCCGGTGGTGCCGCGGGGCTCGGGCACCTCGCTGGCCGGGGGCGCGATGCCGACCGCCGACAGCGTGATTCTGGGCGTGGCGCGGATGCGCGATGTGCTGGAAGTCGATCTGGCAAATCGCTGCGTGCATGTGCAGGCAGGGATCACCAATCTGGCCGTCACCGGCGCGGTGGAAGGCGAGGGGTTCTTCTACGCCCCCGACCCCTCCAGCCAGCTGGCCTGCGCGATTGCCGGCAATATCGCGATGAATTCGGGCGGGGCGCATTGCCTGAAATACGGGGTGACGACGAACAATCTGCTGGGCGTGACCATGGTGCAGATGGATGGCACGGTGATCACGCTGGGCGGGCC
>SKNG01000074.1 GCA_007120685.1 Paracoccaceae bacterium
TATCTCGGCGCTGGTCTTTGCCCTGTTGATGGTCTGCCTGCCGCGGATCTACTCCGGGCTCCACTATCCAAGTGACATTCTGGTCGGCGCCATGGTCGGCGCCCTGGTGGCGCTTGCCCTGGTGCCCTTGATGAGCCGGCTGCTGCACCGGATGAAACTGGACGCACCGTCACGGTTGCGTCAGGCCAACCTGACCATGATCGCGGCGTTCATGTCGGTGAATATCGCCACGATGTATGAATTCCCGCGCGGCGTCCTGATCAGTCTCGGTCTTTACTGACGGTTTTTTCCGGCTCCGCGTTCGCCGGCCCCGCAGCCAGGCTGCTGACCGGACGGGACTCGTTGCCTGTCCGGCGGGCCGGTGCTAGGCAAGAGACCTTGCGAGGGTCAGGGATGAGCCGGGACAGGTCACCAAGACGCGCTGCCGATGCAAGCATGCAACCGGCAGGCCGCCGTTCGAGCGGCGTTGCCTGGCCCGCCAGAACACGGCTGGGCGGCGGATGAGCGACCTGCTGGACAGCCGCCAGGCCTGGACCCGGCTGGCCCTTACGCTGCTGATCGCCACCATCGGCAATGTCGGCATGTGGTCGATCATCGTGGTGATGCCGGCAGTGCAGGACGATTTCGGCACCGGCCGCGGGGGCGCATCGCTGCCCTACACGCTGACCATGCTGGGCTTCGCGCTGGGCAACCTGCTTATCGGCCGCGCCATCGACCGTTTCGGCACCGCCCGCGTGCTGGCGGTGGCGGCGCTGGGTTCTGGCGCGGGATACCTGCTGGCGGCGGCCAGCCCCGGCATCGCGGCGCTGGCGCTGGCGCAATTCGTCATCGGCCTGGGCACGGCGGCCTTCTTCGGTCCGCTGATCGCCGATATCTCGCTTTGGTTCCGCCGCCGCCGGGGCATCGCGGTGGCGATTGCAGCCAGCGGCAACTATCTTTCGGGCGCGATCTGGCCGATCCTGCTTGCGGGCGTGCTGGCCGGCCAGGGCTGGCGCGCGGTCTACCTCTTGCTCGCGCTTCTCGTCGTCGGCGCCGTGGTGCCTCTGACCCTGGCCCTGCGCCGCCGCCTGCCGGAAACCAGCCTCGGCGCCGAGGCCCAGGCCAGCCCCTTCGCCCCGCTTCAGGCCGGGCTGAACCCGCGCCTGCTGATCTGGCTTCTGGCGCTGGCGGGCGTGGCCTGCTGCGTGGCGATGTCGATGCCGCAGGTCCATATCGTCGCCTGGTGCGTCGATCTGGGCTACGGGCCGGCGGTGGGGGCAGAGATGCTCTCGCTCATGCTTCTGGGCGGCGTCGTCTCGCGCCTCGTCTCGGGGGTCATCGCCGACCGGCTGGGCGGCATCCCAACGCTGCTTATCGGCTCCTTCCTGCAGATGCTGGCCTTGATGCTCTACCTGCCTTCGGACGGGTTGACCGCGCTCTACATCGTCAGCCTGGTCTTCGGCCTCTCGCAGGGCGGCATCGTGCCAGCCTATGCGATCATCGTGCGCGAATACCTGCCGGCCCGGCAGGCCGGCGCGCAAGTCGGCTTTGTCATCATGGCCACGATCCTGGGCATGGCGCTGGGCGGCTGGATGTCCGGCGTCATCCATGACCTGACCGGCTCCTACACACTCGCCTTCCTCAACGGCATCGCCTGGAACGCGCTCAACATCGCGGTGATGCTCTTCATCCTCTTGCGCTCGCGCCCCGCCAGCCCGCAACCCGCCCCGGCCTGAAAACCCCGCCCCCTTCCTCTTTGCTCATCAAATATCCCGGGGGATGAGGGCCGACAGGCCCGAGGGGGGCAGCGCCCCCCTTCACCCTCTCCGCCCGCGCCAGGCTGAAACGGCGATCCACCCAATCAACCCTCCCGCCACGGCCAGAAAGGCCGCACTCATCGGGCGTTCCAGAAAAACCATCGGATCTCCCCGCGATATCGCCATCGACCGGCGCAGATACTGCTCCATCAGCGGCCCCAGGATGAAACCCAGGATCAGCGGCGCCGGCTCGAAGCGCAAAAGCCGCATGCCGTACCCCACCAGCCCGAAGACCAGCACCAGCCAGACGTCGAAAACCGCGTTGCGCACCGAATAGACCCCGATGCAGACGAAAACCAGCACCGCCGGATACAGCAGCCGGTAGGGGATGCGCAGGATGCTGACCCACAGCCCGATCAGCGGCAGGTTCAGCACCACCAGCATCAGATTGCCGATCACGAAACTGACCACCAGCCCCCAGAACAGCGACGGCTGCGCCTCGATCAACCCCGGGCCGGGGATGATCCCGTGCAGGATCAGCGCGCCCAGCATCAGGGCCAGCACCGCATCGCCCGGCACGCCCAGCGTCAGCGTCGGGATGAAGGCGGTCTGCGCGGCGGCGTTGTTGGCGGCCTCGGGCGCCGTCACCCCCTCGATGGCGCCTTTGCCGAAGCGTTCCGGGCGGCGCGAGACGCGCTTTTCGACCGCGTAGGAAACGAAAGCGGCAATCGATGACCCCGTGCCCGGCAGCGTGCCGAACCACGCACCGACGACTGAGCCCCGCCCCATCGCCGGCAGCGCCCGGCGCCAGTCCTCGCGCGTCGGGATCATCGCGCGCCAGTCCACGCGGTAGGCGGGCCGCTCATGCGGGGGGCGGGCGGCATTGGCGATAACCTCGGACACCCCGAACAGCCCCATCGCCACCGCCACCAGCCCCAGCCCGTCGGTCAGCCGCTGCTCGCCGAACACAAATCGGAAGGTGCCACTTTGCAGGTCGGTGCCCACCGTGCCCAGAGCCAGGCCCGCCACCACCATGATCATCCCGCGCAGCGGCGTGCCCTGGCCCAGCATCGCCGCCGCCACCAGCCCCAGCACCATCAGCGCGAAATACTCCGGCGCCCTGAAACTGCCCGCGATACCGGCCAGCACGGGGGCGAAGCCCGCCAGCAGCAGCACGCCGATCATCGAGCCCGCGAAACTGGCCAGCGTGGTGATGAACAGCGCCACCCCCGCCCGGCCGGCTTGCGTCATCGGGTAGCCATCCAGCGTCACCACCGCCGCCTGCGCCGTGCCCGGCAGGCGCAACAGGATCGAGGCGGTGGAGCCCCCGTATTGCGCGCCGTAATAGATGCCCGCCAGCATGATCAGCGCCTCGGTCGGCGGCACGTGATAGGTCAGCGGCAGCAGCATGGCGATGGCGGCCATGGCGCCGATCCCGGGCAACACGCCGATCAGCGTGCCCAGCGTGACGCCCGCGAAACAGAACATCAGCGCCGAGGGCGAGAGCGCGGTCGCCAGCCCCAGCGCCAGATTGTCGAAAAGCGCCATCAGCGCCAGCCGGCAAAGGCGGGCAGGGGCAGGCCCAGCCCCAGCCGGAAGATCAGAAAGGCCAGCGCGCTGATCACCGCCGAGAGCGCCAGGATCCGCAGCGGCCGCGGCGGCCCGGCGGCGAGGCTGGCCAGCGCCACCAGCGCAAACACCGCCGGCACCAGCCCCGCGCGTTCCACCAGCGCGGCGAAACCGGCGAGGCCGGCGGCGACGGCGGCCAGCGCCCGCCAGTCGGGGCGTTCGGCGGGTTCTTCATCAGTGGGCGTCCGCCGCAGACCCCAAAGCGCCAGCGCCAGCCCCATCGCCATCAGCAGCCCGCCCAGCGCCACCGGAAACCAGCCCGGCCCCATGCGCCGGACGGTGCCGATGGCATAGCCGGACCCTTCCCAGATGGCGAAGGCACCCAGCGCCGCGGCAAGGCAGCCCCCCGCCACGGCGCGCCTGTCCAGACGCAGGCCGCTCACGCCGCCCGCGCGCGCATCACTGCGCCAGCCCCGCGGCCTCGACCACCGCGCGCCAGCGGGTGGTTTCCTCGGCGATGCGGGCCTCGAATTCGGCCGGCGGCATGCCCACCGGCGCCATGCCCCA
>SKNG01000094.1 GCA_007120685.1 Paracoccaceae bacterium
CAGAGCGCGATTTCAGGGACCGACACCAAGACGGCCAGTACCCCGATCTGCAGGATGAAAAAGGGCATGATGGCGCGGGCCAGAGACCAGTAGTTTGCCCCGGTCACCGCCGTGACCATCAAAAGGCACCCGCCGAGCGGTGGTGAAATCATGCCGATGGTGATGTTGAAACACAGGATGATGCCCAGATGCACCGGGTCGGCGCCCTGCGCCAGCGCCACCGGCGCCAGCAGCGGCACCAGCAGGAACAGCGCCACCGCTGTATCCAGCACCATGCCGGCGATCAGGAAGATGAGCATCATCAGGATCATGTACTGGGCCGGGCCAAGCCCCATCGCCGAAACCCAGCCCGCGATGGCCTCGGGGATGCGCTCGAGCGCCGCCAGATGCCCCAGCGCCGCCACCGCCGCGATCAGCATGAAGATCGCGCCCGACAGCATGGCGGTGCGCTTCAGCGCCTCGACCATGTCAGACAGGCGGATGCCGACATAGAAATACCCCGCCCCCACCGCGACGATGACAGCCACGCCGGCGGCCTCGGTCGGCGTCATCAGGCCGAAGACGATGCCCCCCATGATGATCACCGGGATCGACAGGGCCGGCAGCGCTTTGACCAATGTGGGCAGGATGCGCGGAATTTCTTCGGCTGTCAGGCAAGGGTGATTCCGGCGCCACGCGAACCAGGCATTGGCTGCAAACAGTGCCCCGGCCAGCAGCAGGCCCGGCAGGATGCCGGCCACGAACAGCGCGGTGACAGAGGTACTCATGATCGCCCCATAAAAGATCAGGATGATCGAGGGCGGGATGATCGGCCCGATGATCGACGAGGCCGCCGTGATCGCCCCGGCATATTCCACCGAATAGCCGCGCTCTCGCATTGCCGGCACAAGAGTGTTCGACAACGCCGCCGTATCGGCCACGGCCGAGCCGGATATGCCGGCGAAGAACACCGAGGTCATGATGTTCACATGCCCCAGACCACCACGGATGCGCCCCACCAGCGCCATCGCCAGATTGATCAGCACCCGCGTCACGCCGCCACGGTTCATCAGCTCGCCCGTCAGGATGAACAGCGGCATCGCCATCAGCGCGAAGACATCAATGCGCGAGAATATCTGCTGCGGCAGGACCGCCAGAAAGCGTGTCCGGTCGGTTGCGATGAACGCCAGAACCGTCGCCCCGCCGATCACATAGGCAATCGCCAGCCCCGAAGCCAGCAAGATCAGCGCAATGACCGGAACAAGCTGGATCATGCCGCCAATGCTTTCCTTCTCGGGGCCAGGGCGGCCGCGCTTACCCCTTCATCGGCAATATCTGCTGGCGGTCCCAGGCCCAGCGCCGCCGCCGCCGCCCAGCGCGCCATCGCCGGCGCGCTCTGGATGCCATAGCCGCCCTGCCCCGCGAGCCAGAAGAAGCCCGGTGCATCCGGGGCAAAGCCGACCACAGGGCATTTGTCGGCAACAAAGCTGCGCAACCCCGCCCATTTATGCGCAATCCTCCGCACCGGCAGCACTGCAGCCTGCTGGATCCGGTCGATGGCGATGGCCACATCCAGCTCTTCCGGGCTGGCATCACACGGAGGCGAGGGCGTCTCGTCTGCCGGTGAAAGAAGAAGCTTCCCGGCATCGGGCTTCAGATAGAATTGTTCGTCCACATCCACGGTCAATGGCCAGCCCGAGATGTCGACACCCGCCGGCGGGTCGACCAGCAGCGCAGTGCGCCGCTTTGGCACCAGCCCGACCGGCGCCACGCCGGCCAGCCCGGCCATGGCATCGGCCCAAGCCCCGGCGGCGTTGATCACGATTTCGGCACAGACAGCGCCGGAAGTGGTGTCGATGTGCCAGTCGCCGCCCTTGCGGGCAAGCCCGGTCACCTCGGCCTTCAGGCGAAGCGTGCCACCGGCGGCGTTCAAGCGCCGCAGATACAGCCGGTGCAGCGCATCGACATCGATATCCGAGGCGGTACGGTCGATCAGCGCGCCCATCGCGTAACCCTCACGCAGGATCGGCACCAGCGCACGGGTCTCGGCTGCATTCAGTGAAGCGACGGCCGGCCCCAGCTCTTCGGCAAGAGCCGCCTGCGAGTCTGCCTGATCGGCGCGGGCAATGAACATCGCCCCGCGCGGGGCCGAAAGCAGGCCGCTATCGCCGCCACCCCGAAAGGTCGGCTCCGAAGCGCGCGACAGCGCCCGGATAACCGAAGGGCCATAGGCCACGGTGAATAGCGCCGCCGAACGCCCGGTGGTATGATAGCCGGGCTGGTCCTCGCGTTCGAGCAGCAGCACATGCGCGCCCAACGCGGCCAGTTCCGCGGCGACCGATGCCCCGGCGATGCCGGCGCCGATGACAGCCACCTGCCAGATATTTTCCCGTCCCGCCATGCCTCTCGTCATCCGCCTGCTCACCAGCAATCATCGCCCGGCCCCCGACCATAACACGGTTTTCCGATAGGAAAAGGGGTTTTATTTTCGGAAAAGGGTTGGCGCGCCGATTGTCGGCAACTAAGCTTTCCGCATGCAGGAACCCGCCCACGCCAATGCAACCGTCCCGCCTGAACAGGCCTCCCGCGCCGAGCGCGAGCGTCAGGATTTCGGTCGCCGGCTGCGCGCCCTGCGCAGCGCGCGCGGCTGGACATTGGCGCAGTTGGCCGATCGTTCCGGCCTGGCAATCTCGACCATATCGAAGGCCGAGCGCGGGATCATGGCGCTGACCTATGACCGCATGTTGCAACTGGCGCGCGGGATTGGCGTAGACATGGCAGAATTCTTCGCCAGTGAGGGAGAAGCCTTTGCGCCCGGCGGTTTTGCGGTGGCCCGGCTGGGCGAATTTCGCCGCCAGGAAACCGGCAGTTACGTCTACGAGATGCTGTTCCCCGAAATTCGAAACAAGGCGATGACGCCGATGATCGGCACGCTGCGCGCAGATTGTCCGATGTCTTTTGACGATTTCGTGCGTCATGCGGGACAGGAATTCCTGATCGTGCTGGACGGTGTGGTGACGGTGCATGCCGAAGGCCGCCCGACGGTGAAGCTGCGCGCGGGCGAGAGCATCTATTTCGACAGCGCGCGCGGGCATCTTTATTCAGCCGACGCAGGTCAAGATGCGCGCATCCTGGTCGTCTGCACGGAAAGCTGACCGCCCGGGTCGGCGGCGATCGGGTATCAGCGACGCCGCTTTTCAGGCCTTTGCCGCCATTGCTGCACAAATAGCGAGGCGCTGCTGCTTCTGGACGGGCTTGTGCAGTTGGCCGTGCTCGACCGCACCCCCGGCCAGCCCCGCCGAGGGCGACCGGCATCTGGTGGCTTCGGGCGCCATCGGCCTCTGGGCGGGCTGGGACCAGTCCATTGCGCTGCGCGCCGATGGCACCTGGCTGCGGCTGCTCCCGCGCCCCGGCTGGCGGGTCTGGGTGGCGAGCGATGGTCTGCTGCTGGTCTTCGATGGCGCGGGTTGGATCGGCACCTTTACGCGTGTTTCGCTGCCAGTCGCGACCGAACCAGATGGCGATTCAAACCATCAGTGGGATAAATAAAAACAATGGCTTAGGGGGTGGAGAAGGTTGGATATCAGACCCATCCCCTCCATCTATCGGCGAGCCCACATTTCTGCCCCGCCGCGGAAGATTGTCTTCACTGACGATGGGGAGCTTGGGGCGGACGGAACCCGATCTGGTCGTCCACTCCGTTTCCTAGATCATGGTTCGGAACTGCATGATGCACTTGTTTCCGGCTATACTGCTTCACTCCTCAGTGCCTTCGGAACTGGGAACGGCGGTGCAAAACTGGGCCACGGTAGCGGCGGGATAGTCTCGCTGCGGGCGGAGTAAAATCCTGCCACTTTTCCCTTCTTGCGGCAGCAGGGAGGGTGGGGAGA
>SKNG01000078.1 GCA_007120685.1 Paracoccaceae bacterium
GGATCGAGGAACAGCGGGTGCGGCTGCGCCTGGACCTGCTGACCCCGCCCGAGGAACGCAATGGCCTGGGCGACCGGTTCCGGGTCTTCGTGCGGCTGGTGCTGTGGCAGGGCGAGGATGTCTTGCAACTGCCGCAAAGCGCGCTTTTTCGCCATGACGGCGGCTGGGCGGTGTTCCGGGCCGAGGACGGGCGCGCGCGGCTGGTCCCGGTGCAGATCGGCCGCCAGGCCGAGGGGCAGGCGGTGGTCGAGGGTGGCCTGTCCGCGGGGGACGCGGTGGTGCTGTTTCCGCCCTCCGGCCTGTCTGACGGCATGCGGGTTCAGGCCCGGGGCAGCTGAAGCGGCGCTCGCCTGGCTGCCAGCAAGCTCATCGGGCGCGCAGTTTTTCGTCACAGGTTGCGAAGATTTCTCGCCTGCCGCTGCGCTGCCGACTACATAAACGCGGCATGTTAGACGCAACCGGAGATGACACAGCATGGACAACCCGTTGCTGGGCGAATGGCGCGACCGCTTCGCCCTGCCGCCCTTTCAGGCGATCGAGGACCGCCATTTCGCGCCCGCCTTCGAGGCCGCACTGGCCGAGGGGCGCGCGGCGGTGGCGGCGATTGCCAAGAGCGAGGCGGCGCCGGATTTCGCCAACACCATCGAGGCGCTGGAACAGGCCGACCATCTGCTGGACCGGGTGGCCGGCGTGTTCTTCAACCTGCTTGGCAGCGATGCCAACCCCGCGCGCGAGGCCTTGGCGCGGGATCTGGCGCCCAAACTGTCGGCCTATGCCTCTGAGATCACGTCGAACAAGGCGCTTCATGCGCGGATCGACGACCTGTGGGCGCGGCGGGATACGTTGGGGCTGGATGCCGAGCAGGCGCGGGTTCTGATGCTCTATCGCCGGATGTTCCTGCGCGCCGGCGCGGCGCTGGATGCGGCTGAAAGCCGGCGCATGGCCGAGATCAAGGCGCGGCTGGCCAGCCTGGGCACGCAGTTCACCCAGAACCTGCTGGCCGACGAGCGTGACTGGTTCATGCCGCTGGACGATCTGGCGGGCCTGCCCGATTTCGTGACCGATACTGCCCGCGCCGCGGCCGAAGAGCGGGGGCGCGAGGGGCATGTTGTCACCCTGAACCGGTCGCTGATCGTGCCCTTCCTGCAGTATTCTCCCCGCCGGGACCTGCGCGAGAGGGCGTATCGCGCCTGGGCCGCGCGCGGCGCGAATGGGGGCGAGACCGACAACCGCGCCATTGCCGCCGAGACGCTGGCCCTGCGGGCCGAACGCGCCGCGCTGCTGGGGCATGAGAGTTTCGCGGCCTACAAGCTGGAAACCGAAATGGCCCGCACGCCCGAGGCGGTGCGCGACCTGTTGCTGCGGGTCTGGGCGCCGGCGCGGGAGAAGGCCGAAGAGGATGCAACGGCGATGGAAGCCCTGTTGCAGGCCGACGGGCACGCCGGGCCGCTGGAGCCCTGGGACTGGCGCTATTATGCCGAGAAACGCCGCCACATGCTGCATGATTTCGACGAGGCGGCGCTGAAGCCCTACCTGTCGCTCGACGCGATGATCGCCGTTGCCTTCGACGTCGCGAACCGGCTGTTCGGGCTGGAATTCCGGCCGCTGGAAGGGGCGCTCTATCACCCCGACGCCCGCGCCTGGGAGGTCACGCGCGATGGCCGGCATATGGCGGTGTTCATCGGGGATTATTTCGCGCGACCCTCGAAACGCTCGGGCGCCTGGTGTTCGACCTTCCGTGGCCAGCGCAAGCTGGGCGGCGATCAGCGCCCGGTGGTGGTAAATGTCTGCAATTTCGCCCGCGGCAACCCGGCGCTGCTGTCCTGGGACGACGCGCGCACGCTGTTTCACGAATTCGGCCATGCGCTGCATCAGATGCTCTCGGATGTCACGCATGGCTTCATTGCCGGCACTTCCGTTGCGCGGGATTTCGTGGAACTGCCCAGCCAGTTGTATGAGCACTGGCTGGAGGTCGATCAGGTGATCGAGACGCATGCGCGGCACTGGCAGACCGGGGCGCCGATGCCCGAGGACCTGCGCGCGAAGCTGAAGGCCGCGGCGACCTGGGATCAGGGGTTTGCGACGGTGGAATACGTGGCCTCGGCGCTGGTCGATCTGGCGTTCCATGAGGGCGCGCCACCGGCCGACCCCATGCAGCGGCAGGCCGAGGTGCTGGAAGAGATCAGCATGCCCCGCGCCATCGGCATGCGCCATGCCACACCCCATTTCGCCCATGTCTTTGCCGGCGACGGCTATGCGGCGGGGTATTACAGCTACATGTGGTCAGAGGTGATGGACGCCGATGCCTTCGCCGCCTTCGAGGAGGCGGGGAATGCCTTCGACCCCGATCTGGCCGCCCGGCTGGAGCGGCATATCCTGTCGGCTGGGGGCTCGGAGGAGGGCGAGGTGCTCTACACCGCCTTCCGGGGCCGGATGCCGGGGGTGGAGGCGCTGCTGAAAGGCCGGGGGCTGGTGGCGGCGTGAGAGGGGGGGGGCGCTGCCCCCCATCGCCTCCGGCGATTCCCCCCGGAGTATTTAGGGCAAGATGAAGAGGGGGGGGCTTTGCCCCTGTCAGCCCTTTGCGGCAGTCAGTTGATCCCAGCAGTCCAGCGCCTTGCCGGCGTACATGACCGCCGGGCCGCCGCCCATCTGGATGCACATGGCCAGCACATCGCCCAGTTCCTCGCGCGTGGCACCGGCCTTCATCAGCGCCTCGACATGGAAGGCGATGCAGGCCTCGCAGCGCACGGCGATGGCGATGCCCAGCGCCACGAATTCCTTTTCCTTCAGCCCCAGCGTGCCGCTGTCCTTGACCGCGCGGGTCAGCGTGCCGAAGCCCTTCATCGCATCGGGGATGGTCTTTGCCAGCGCGCGGCTCTGGTCACGGGTCTGGGCGATGTAGGCGGGGTAATCCATGATATGCCTCTTTTCGAATGTGATTGTCACTGCCTCGCATGGGGCGGGCCTCGGTGCCTTGACATGGATCAAGCCCGGGCGGTGATCAGCATCAGATTTCCTGCCGGCATCTCGGTCCGGGCGATTTCGGTCAGGCCGTGGCGTGCCAGCGTGGCGGCGACGCTGTCGATATCCTTGTAGCCGATCGCCGGATCCTGCGCGCGCAGGCTGGCGTCAAAGGCGCGGTCGCCCTCGGTGACCAGAGCGCCGCCGCGGCGGAAGGGGCCGTAGAGGCAGAAGCGGCCGCCGGGCGCGAGGGCGACGGCGGTCTCGGCCAGCAGGATGTCGGTTTCCGGCTGCGAGATCAGGTGCAGCAGGTTGGTCAGGCAGATGGCATCGAACGGGTCCAGGGTGGTGGCCCAGCCGGGCTGGCAGGCGTTGAGCGCCAGCGGCGGGGCGAGGTTGTCGCGCGGGGCCTGCGCGGCGCGGGCGGTGATGGAGGCGCGGGCGGCCGGGTCGGGGTCGGAGGGTTGCCAGTGAAGGCCCGGAAAGCGGGCGGCGAATTCGGTGATGTGCTGGCCAGTGCCGCTGGCCAGTTCCAGCACCCGGCCGCGGGGCGGCAGGTGGCGGGCCAGCACGGCGGCGATGGGTTCCAGGTTGCGCGCGGCCGAGGGGGCGTGGCGGATGGCGCCTTCGGTGGGCGCGGCGCTGTCGGGCAGGCTGAGGCGGCGCATCAGCGGAACCGGGCGGGCGAGAGGGCGGCGAGGATCTTTGGCGGGAAGCCGGAAGCCTCGCCCCCCGCCGCCTCGGCCATCACCCGTGCCGCACCAGCCGAGGACAGGAAACCCTGCCCGCCCTGGCCCGCGCACCACAGGAAGGACGGGTTCAGCGGGTCGCGCCCCAGGACCAGCGTGCGGTCCGGCGCGAAGCTGCGCAGCCCCGCCCAGGAGGTTTCCACCCGCGTGA
>SKNG01000457.1 GCA_007120685.1 Paracoccaceae bacterium
GCATCAGATGGGCGCTGCGATGGGTAAAGGCCTCGGCCTGGCCGACATAGGTGCTGAACAGATGGAAGGCCCAGATGGTGATGGTCAGCACCGCCAGCACCAGCGCCAGCAGATGCTGCGGACGCAGACCGGGCGTTTCGATCAGATAGTCGAAGGCAGTGCGGCGGTGCCCCTCGATGCGGACCTCCACCGGCTCGGCATCGGGCCCGCCACCGCCAGCCGCCGCCGAAGCGCCGCCGCCGGGCTTGTGACCGCTGCGGGCTGTCGCCATGCCTCCCCCCGTCTTCCGAAAAACAGCTTACACTCTGTTTCGCATCGTGAAAACGCCTTTTGAAACTGACGGTAGCATCCACCTCTGTGCATTTCAAGCGTGGCGGTGACGTGATAAGCGGATCGTGCCATGCCGGGGTCACCGGGCAGGGCTTGGTTGCTGCGCCGGCACGGGTTGCGGGCCTGGAGCTTGGCGCGGTAGTGGGGTGCGATGCCGCGAAGGCTGGAGGGACGATGCCGGAGAGCAAGGAAGACCTGACGGACGGGCAGACCGCGGGGCGCGAGCCGACATTGGTCAACGCGCTTGCGCGCGGGCTGAGCCTGC
Organism: Paracoccaceae bacterium; assembly: GCA_007120685.1. Lineage (GTDB taxonomy): Bacteria > Pseudomonadota > Alphaproteobacteria > Rhodobacterales > Rhodobacteraceae > Pararhodobacter. The sequence continues at coordinate 596 of SKNG01000457.1, forward strand.
TGGCCGCCTTCGAGCCCGAGGACCGCGGGCTGGGCAATCAGGAACTGGCGCAGCGCACGGGCCTGCCCAAACCCACCGTCTCGCGTCTGGCGCGCACGCTGACCGAACTGGGCTATCTGATCCACCATCCCCGCGCCGCGCGCTACAGCCTGGCGCCGAAGGTGCTGGAGCTGGGCTATGCGGCGCTGGCCAGTTCCGGCATCTCGCTGATTGCCCGGCCGATCATGCGGCAGTTGTCGGAAATGGACGATATCGCCGTGGCGCTGGGCGTGCAGAGCCGCGATGCGATCCGCTACATCGACCTGGTGCGCCGGCCAGAGGCGGTGGTGCTGAGCCTCGACATCGGCTCGCGCCTGCCGCTGCTTCATTCGGCGATGGGGCGGGCCTGGCTGGCCGTGCTGCAGAAGGACGCAAGCGCAGCGGTGGCCGAAAGGCTTTCCCGGCAGGAAAAGATGGCGGCGGACATCCTGATGGCGCAGATCGCCCGCCACCGGGAAGAGATGGCGCAGCATGGCTATGTCACCTCGCTGGGCGAATGGCGGCCGGAAATCCATGCGGCAGCGACGGTCATTCACACCGGCTCGGCGCGCGAACCGCTGATCATCAATATCGGCGGACTGGCCTCGATCATGACCGAAGAACGCATCCGCAGCCGGTTCGGCCCGGCGCTGGTAACGGCGGCGCGCAAGATCCAGGTGGGGCTGGGCATGCCGGCAGAGCGCTGACCACGCTGCATGCGTTCCGCATGGCAAAACCGATTTCCAAATAATTGACATATGCCGGCGGGCATCGCAGTCTTGTTGGCAGCCGTGACAGCAAGCGAGGTGCCGCCATGCCCCCAACGCCGGTTGCCGAGGAGGAATGCGCTGCGTCATGCAAGGCCCCCAGTGCAGGCGCGGCCCGCATGGCGCGGCTGCTGGCGCCGCGCAGCGTGGCGGTGATCGGGGCCAGCGCCAACCCCTCCAGCTGGGGCGGCGCGACCATCGCCAACCTGCAGGCGATGGGCTTTGCCGGGGCGATCTATCCGGTGAACCCGAACTACGACCAGATCGCCGGCCTGCCCTGTTTCCCGGATGTTCAGGCGATCCCCGGCCCGGTGGATGCCGCGCTGCTGTTCGTCCCCGGCGATGCGGTTGCGTCGGTGCTTGCCGCCTGCGGGCACAAGGGCGTGGGCGGCGCCGTGATCCTGGCCGCCGGCTATGGCGAGATCGGGGCCGAAGGCGCCCGGCGTGAGGCCGATCTGCGCGCGCTGGCCGACCGGCACGGCATCGCCGTTTGCGGGCCGAACTGCATGGGGCTGGTCAACCTGGCCAGCGGCTTCATCGGCTACACGGCGGCGATGCTGCCCGCCGACATGCGCCCGGGCCGAAGCGCGCTGATCTCGCAAAGCGGGCAACTGGCGGCGGTGCTGCTGACGCGCAGCCACGATCAGGGCGTGCGGCTGCGCTATCTGGTCTCCACCGGCAACGAGATGAATGTCGAGGCTGCCGATTATGCCGATTTCATGCTCGACGACCCCGAAATCGCCTCGGTCGGCATGGTGCTGGAGGGGCTGCGCGACCCGGCGCGGTTTCTGGCCGTGGCCGAGCGCGCGGCTGGTTTGGGCAAGCCTCTGATCGTCTTGAAACTGGGCCGCAGCCGCGCGGCGGCGCGCACGGCGCTGGCCCATACCGGCAAGATGGCGGGCTCGGCCGCCGTGCATGATGCGGTGTTCCGGCAGATGAACGTGATCTCGGTGAGCGACCCGCTGGAAATTGCCGATGTGGCGGCGCTTTTCGCCTGCTGCCCGGCGCCGCGCGGCAACCGGATCGGGGTGGTCAGCTTCTCGGGCGGCTGGTGCGGGGCGCTGGCCGACCAGGCCGAGGCCGAGGGGCTGCCGCTGGCCGAGTTCGCGCCCGAGACGATGGACCGGCTGCGCCCGCTTCTGCCCTTCACCCCGCCGGTGAACCCGCTGGATCTGTCGGGCCAGATCACCGCCCACCCTGAACGCTGGCCGCAGGCTCTGGCGGCGGTGCATGACGATCCGGACACCGATATCGTGGTGGTCTTCATCCATCAGATGCGCGCCGCTTGGCGGGGGCATTTCGTCGATCCGCTGCTGGATTTCGCGCGGCGATCGGAAAAGCCGGTGGCGGTGGTCCATGACGGCGGCGCGGTGGTGGCCGAGGGGTATGAGGCGCTGGTGAAGAACGGCGATCTGGCGGTCTATCGCGGCACCCTGCCGATGCTGCGGGCGCTGCGGCATTTCACCGAATTCCACGCCCGGCGCGGGCAGGTGGCCGTGGTGCCGGCCGAGGCGCCGGACGCGGCACGTCGGGCGCGGGCCTTGGCGCTGATGGCGCCGCATGGGGAAAGCCTGGCGGAGGATGCCTCGAAAGCCGTGCTGGCGGGCTATGGCATGCCGATGGTGGCCGAACGGGTGGTGGTTGGCCGCGAGCATGCGCTGCGGGCGGCCGGCGACATGGGCTTTCCCGTGGTGCTGAAGGGTCTGGCCGAGGGGATGGCGCACAAGACCGAGGCCGGGCTGGTGGCGGTGGGTCTGGGCGATGCGGCGGCGTTGGGGGCGGCGTATGAGGCGATGGCGGCGCGGATGGGCGGGGCCGGCGGGCGTTTTCTGGTTCAGCCGATGGTTTCGGGCGGGGTGGAGGTGCTGCTGGGCCTGCAGCATGACCCCGATTTCGGGCCGATGGTGATGCTGGGGCCGGGCGGGGTGATGGCGGAACTGATCGGTGACACCGCGATGCGCCGCGCGCCCTTCGGTCGTGCCGAGGCCGAGGCGATGATCGACGAGACCCGGCTGGGCGCGCTGCTGGCCGGGTTCCGGGGCGCCCCGGCGGCGGACCGGGCGGCGCTGGTAAAGGCGGTGCTGGCGCTGGGGCGGTTCGGGGTGGAGATGGGCGCGGCAGTGGAAAGCGTCGACATCAACCCGCTGATGGTGCTGCCGGCGGGGCAGGGCTGCGTGGCGGTGGATGCGCTGGTGGTGAAGGGGGCAGGGCCAGGGGCGGGGTGGGGGCGGGGTAAGGAGGCGGTTGCACCTGTTTGATCCGCTTTCCGCTTGCCTGCCCCGGGACGGCAGGGGCGACGACGTGAAACGGGCTTTCGAAAGCCCGTTTGCACGCGCCTTCCAAGGCGCGTCTTCCCGCGTCTGCCGAAACGACAAGCCGCAAATGGCAGGGTCGCTGCCGGCGCTGCTGTCTTTGGCGCTGCCTCAATACTGCGCCGTCACCCCGCCGGCATCCGCCCCCGCGCGCACCTCGGCCAGCGCGTCGGCCAGATCGGCCAGATAGGCCTCGCGTGCCGGTTCGTGGAACATCGACAGCATGGCGTGCAGCCCCTTCGGCTCGCGCGTCAGCCCGGGCAGCCAGCCGCGCGCCTGCATCCCCTTGGCCACGGCAAAGATATCGGCATCCTCGGCGCCGAAGTTGATGATGGTGAAATCCGGCTCGGCCCATAGCCGCACGCCCGCAATCCCGCGCAACCCGGCGGTGTAGGCATCCACCATGGCCCCCAGCCGGCGCGCCGCGTCCTCGTAGCCGGCGGTGCCCAGATGGTTCAGCACCGCCCAGGCCGCCGCCACCGCGCCGGCCGGCCGCGTGCCGCCCAGCGTGGCGGTGGCGAAGGCGCCGCCCGTCCAGGCATCGGCGCGGAACAGCGCGCGCTCCATGTCGGCCCCGTCGCGGTAGAAAACGGTCGAGGCCGGTTTCGGGCAGAAGCCGAACTTGTGCAGATCGGCCGAGATCGACCGCACCCCGGGAAAGCGGAAGTCAAAGGCCGGCGTGCCCCGGCCGACGCGCGCAAAGAAGGGCGCCAGCCAGCCGCCGACGCAGGCATCGACATGCAGCCACAATCCGCGCTCGACCGCCAGATCGGACAGCGCCTCAATGGGGTCGATCACCCCATGCGGGAAGCAGGGCGCCGAGCCGACGATTGCCATGGTCTGCCCGTCGCACAGTGCGCCCAGCGCCGCCACATCCACCCGCCGGTCTGGCGTCAGGGGCGCGCGGCGAATCTCCAGATCCATCGCCGCCGCCGCCTTGTCGAAGGCCGGATGCCCGCTGATCGGCATGACGATGTTCAGCGCCACTTCGCGCCCCTTGCCGTGCTGCGCCCGCCAGGCATCACGCGCGGCCTTCATCGCCATGAAGATGCTCTCCGACCCGCCGCTGGAAAACGCCCCCGCCGCGCCCTCGGGGGCGGAAAACAGCGACAGCCCGTAGCCCAGCACCTCTTCCTCCATCCGGCCGATGCCGTGAAAGGCGCGTTTGCGGCCCAGCGCGTTTTCCGAGAAGTACTCGAAGAACGCCTTGCGGCCGATTTCGTAGGTTTCGGGCTCGTTCAGGAACACGAACAGCGGCACGCGCCCGCCGCGCCAGTCGGCATCCCCGGCGCTCATGTCGCGCATCCGGGCTTGCAGGTCGGGCCAACCGGCGCCGCCATCGGGGAAGGGCAGGGGGGGCATCTTCGGGTTCCTTTCGATTGTCAGGCGGCGCGCAGCCTGGTGCATGGTGATCCTTGCCAGAAGCGCCGTCCGTGGCGGGCGCAGGCGGGAAGGATTTCGAACCTGACTCACTGTGCCATCATCCCAGCCTAGCACCGCGCCCCGCTCAGATCGACATCGACTGCCCGCCGTTGATGTCCAGCGTGGCGCCGTTGACGAAGCCCGCCTCCTCGGCCGCCAGGAAGGCCACGGCGGCGCCGATATCCTCGGGCGTGCCGTGGCGGCCGACGGGGATGCCGTCCAGCATCTGCGCGCGCTCCTCGGGCGTCTTGCGCTGGGAAAGCAGGCTTTCCACGCGCGGGGTCAGGATGGCGCCGGGGCAGAGCGTGTTGCAGGTGATGCCATGCGGCCCGAATTCCTGCGCGATCTGCAGGGTGAAGGCCTGCATGGCGCCTTTCGAGGCCACATAATTCGCCCCCGCGAACAGGCTGCCGAAGCGCCCGGCCTTCGACCCCAGATTGACGATACGCCCATAGCCCGCTGCCATCATATGCGGCAACACGGCGCGGGTGGTCTGCACGCAGGCGGTCACGTTGACGGCCATGACGCGGTCCCAGTCTTCTTCCGATTGCTCCAGAAACCGGAAGGCCGTGTGCAGCGAGCCGCCGATGTTGTTGACCAGCACGTCGATCCGGCCATGCTGCGCGATCAACGCCTGCACCGCCGCTGCGATGGCCGCAGACTGCATCATGTCCACCGAGACCGGGTCGATGGCCAGCCCCTCGGCCCGGGCCTCGCCGCCCAGATCGTCCAGAAGGGTCTGGTCCCGGTCCCAGACCACCACCGTGGCCCCCTCGCGCGCCAGTCGCAGCGCCGCGCCGCGCCCGATGCCCGAGGCCGCGGCGGTGATCAGCGCCACCCGGCCCGTGTAGCGCCGGGCGGGGGCTGGATCAGAGCGGGTCATGGTCGGATGCCGGATGGTGGCTGGCTTCGGGGTCCACCTTCACGTCGATCACCACCGGCCCGCCCATGCGGTGCCCTTCCTGAAGCGCCTCGCGCATCTGGTCGCGGTGGGTGACGGTCAGGCCGCGCGCGCCCATCCCCTCGGCCACGCGGGCATAGTCGATATCGTTGAAATCGACCGCGATGCGCTTTTCGCCCAGATTGTCGCGCACCATGCCCAGGCCCGCGTTGTTGAACACCAGATAGACCACATCCAGACTGCGCTGCACCGCCGTGGGAATGGCATTCAGCGTCATCATGAAGCCGCCGTCGCCGGTCACGCAGGTCACCCGCCGGTCCGGCCGGACGATCTTTGCCGCCGTCGCCGCCGGGGCCGACCAGCCCATCACGCCCGTCCCGCCCGGCGCCAGGATCTGCCCCGGCACCGGCATGCGCAGCCCGTAGGTGGCCCAGATCCGGTTCGACCCGGCATCGAGCGTCAGCAGGTCATCCGGCCCGATAAACTCCTGCAACCCCCGCACCACATCGGCATGATGCAGCGAGCCCTGGGCGGCGGGCAGGTCCGGCAGGTCGAAATAGCCGTTGGCCTGCTTGATGCCGCGCAGGCGCTCCAGCCGAGCGGCGGCGGTGGCAGGGTCCAGCCCGAACTCGGCCAGCATCGCCAGCACGTCGCCCGCATCGCCGGTGATCGCCAGATCCACCGGATAGACCCAGCCGGCGTTGCGCGGGTCGACATCGACCTGCGCCAGCGCCTGGTCCCCCGGCCGGATCAGGCCGGGATCGCGGAAGCGGGTGTAATCCGGCCCCATGCTGGCGCCAAGCATCAGCACCATGTCGGCCTGCGCCAGCACCCGGTTCGCCGCCCGGTGGCCCCAGTTGCCCAGCATGCCGGCGGCCGAGGGCGAATTCTCGCCGATCGCGCCCTTGCCGTTGTAGCTGGTCACCACCGAAAGCCCCGCGCCCTCGGCCAGCGCCTGCAATGCCGCGCCGGCCTGAGCCGCCTGCACGCCGTTGCCGGCGACGATCACCGGAAACTGCGCCTTGTCGATCATCGCGGCCAGCTGGCGCACCGCCGCCGGGTCCGGGCGGGGGGGTGTGTAGGCGTAATAGCCCGCGCTGGGGTAGATGGTGGGCTTGAACGTCTCGGGCACCTCGCGCCGGATGATCGGGGTCTTCATCAGCACCCCGGCCGGGCCGAAACGCGGCAGGCTGGCGTGCTTGATCGCCATCTGCATGCCGTAGATCGCATCCTCGGGCGAGGTGGCATAGGTCATGTATTTCGTGATCGGCTTCAGCGCCGCCATCGCATCGGCGCCACCATAATCGCCGGTCATGGTCTGATAGACGCCCATCTGCCCGTAGCCGTCATAGTCCGAGGTATCGGCCAGAATCACCATCGGCGAGCCGGAGAAATGCGCCTCCAGGATCCCCACCGCGCCCATCGTGCTCAGCCACGGTCCCTGACCCATCAGCACCGATGGCCGCCCCATCAGCCGCCCCGCCGCCTGCGCCATGATCGACGCCACCCATTCGCTGCGCGCCAGCACCACGTCCAGTTCGTGCCGGCGCTCGTAAAAGGCCGGCAGCGACCAGGTGACGCCCAGACCGGGCAGGGTGAAGGCATGCTTGATGCCGCTTTCGATGATGGTCTGCACCACCATTTCGTTGGTCTTCGCCACGGGCGATCCCTTTCCTTGACGTCGATGAAGAATGCCACGCGGCGGCGCCGGTTCAGCCCTTGCCGACCGAGAAATCGTTGCCCGCCTGATCCTGCCCGCGCACCAGCCAGATCGGCCGCGCGGGGTAGTTCATGTGCGGCGACATCTTGCGCGCATAGACCGTGGCCGGGTTGTCCGGGCTGCGGTCGTAAAGCGAGGTCGCGGGCATGTAGCGGATGGCGTAATCCGCCCGCCGCCGCGTGCCCCGGTTATGGGCCGAGCCATGCACCGTGTAGACATCGTGCAGCGATATCTGCCCCGGCGCCAGCACCACGTCGCGCGCGTTGGTCTCGTCCACCTCGGCCATGCGCTGGCCCAACGCCATGTCGTCGCGCGGGTCGATCTCGTGCAGCTCGATCCGCCGCGCCCGATGCGAGCCGGGAATATAGCGCATGCAGCCGTTGTCGGGGTACGAGCCGTCGATGGCAACGCGCACGGTGACGGTGGCCAGCGGCCGGATCGGCCAGTATTGCCCGTCCTGATGCCATGGCACGCCCTTGCCCACGGCGGGCGGCTTGGCGAACATCTGGCTGCCCCACAGGATGATGTCCGGGCCGATCAGCTGTTCCACCATGTCCAGGATATCCGGGTGCTGGCAGAATTCCAGGAAATCGGCATTGCCCATCAGCTTTGCCGACTGGCCATAGGGGTTGTGCGGGCCGGACAGCGCCTCGGGCGGCACGTCCGGGTGATCGTGGATCAGCTTGTCCACCGCCGCGCGCAGCCGACCCAGTACATCCTCCGGCAACCGATGGTCCGGAATGACCAGCCCGTCGCGGTGATAGCTGTCGATCTCGGCCTCGCTCAGCCGTACGCCCGTTGCCGTGCCCATCGCTCTCCTCCCCGAATGCGTGCGCCATGCGGGAAGGGTAGCAGGAGTGAAACGAGGTTTCAAAACAGAAATTGAAACAGCGTTTCAAAAAATCCTTGGCCGACTTGCGCTTTGGATCTACGCTTGTCGGCGACCGTGGCCGAGGAGGAGCCGGCGCTGGGCCGGTCGGAAAGCGGTCGCCAACAAGGAGGAGTTCCCGATGACACGCCCTGATGCGAGACGGGCGGCGCTGGCGACTGCGGCGGCGCTGTCGATGGCGGCGGTGGCCACGGCCGCCCATGCCGATTTTCCCACGCGCCCGGTCACGATGATCGTGCCCTTTGCCGCCGGGGGCGGCACCGATATCACCGCGCGCGTTCTTGCCGGCCCGATGGCCGAGGCGCTGGGCGGCGAGGTGGTGGTGCGCAATGTCGCCGGCGCCGGCGGCACCATCGGCGCGGCCGAGACAGCAGCGGCGCGCGCCGACGGGCACACCGTGGGCCTGCTGCCGGTGGGGCCGATGACCACCCAGCCGCATCTGCGCGCGTTGCCCTACGGGCCGGACAGTTTCGATTACGTGTGCCTGGCCTATTCGGCGCCCTCGGCCATCGTGGTGCGCCAGGACAGCCCGTTCCAGAACCTCAACGACATGATCGACTACGCCCGTGCCAACCCGGGCGAGCTGAACTTTGCCGTGCAGGCCATCGGGTCGATCCCGCATGTCGCCGGGCTGGGCCTGGCCGAGGAAGCGGGGATCGACTTCACCTTCATCCCCTATGCCGGCGATGGCCCGTCCTTCACCGCCATGCTGGATGGCTCGGTGCATATGTTCATCTCGCATGTGTCCTTCCTGCGCACCAATGCCGATCAGGTGCGTTCCATCGCGCTGCTGTCCGACCAGCGGATGGACTCGGCGCCGGATCTGCTGACGGCGGGCGAACAGGGCGTAGAGATGAACTATCCGATCTGGGGCGGGCTGGTGGTGCCGCGCGGCACGCCGGCGGCGGCGCGCGATGCGCTGGAGGCGGCCTGCGAAGCAGGGGTGAACTCGCCCGCCTTCACCGAGCGGATGGAAGCGCTGGACACGCCCATCGTCTACATGGGCGGGGCCGAGTTCGAAGCCTTTGTGCGCGCCGAGTTCGAGCGCAACGGCGGGTTGCTGTCGGCGGCCGGGCTGATGGCCGACTGAAACGGGGCGGGGCGCCGGGAACGTGTAGCGTGCAAAAGAGCGTATGCACACGCGTTCCGGCGCCCTTGCCACCGCTGACACCGGGCCCCGATGCAGGGGCCGTGAAGGGGGCCGCAACGGGGAAGGCGGCATGATGCGATTGTCCCTTGCCACGCTGATCGGCGCCGGGCTGGCGCTGGTCTCGCTGTTCCTGATCCATCACACTTTCGAGCCCATCTATCAGCGCAGCTATCAGGCCGCCGGGCGCGGGCCAGTGTTCTTTCCGCGTATCCTGCTGGGCATCATGCTGGTGCTGTCGCTGGCGGTGATGGTGCAGGGGCTGCGCGAAACCGCGCTGCGCATCGAGCCTGCCCTGGCGCTGCGCATGGCCGCCGTGGTGGCGGTCACGGCCGCTTATGTGCTGGCCATTACCCGGGCCGGCTTCCTGATCTCCAGCATCGCCTTCGCGCTGATCCTGCCGCCGCTGCTGGGTTATCGCCGGCCGCTGCCGATCCTGGCCGTGGCGGCGATCTATCCGCTGGCGGTCTGGTATCTGTTCGATCGGGTGGTGCGCATCCTGCTGCCCGCCTCGCCCTGGTTCGACAGGTTCTGAGATGATGGCCGGCACCAAGCCCCCCGCTCGCCCGTCCGGCAACGGAGGCTGTGATGGGTGAGTTCGCGCTGGGCCTTGCCCATATCGCCTCGCTCGATACCATGCTGTCGATCCTGATCGGCACGGTGCTGGGGGTGCTGGTGGGGGTGATGCCGGGTCTGGGTTCGGTGATCGGCATTACCATGGTGCTGCCCTTCACGCTGGCCATGGGCCAGATGCCGGCGCTGGCGATGATGCTGGGTGTCTATTGCGGCTCGGTTTATGGCGGGTCGATCTCGGCCATCGTCATCAACACGCCCGGCACCCCGCAGGCCGCCGCCACGGCGCTGGACGGCTTCCCCATGGCCCAGCGCGGCGAGGCCGATCTGGCCATCGGCTGGGCGACCGCGGCCTCGTTGGTGGGGGGGCTCTTCTCGGTCATCGTGCTGATGCTGGCGGCGCCGCAACTGGCCGCCTTCGCGCTGAACTTCACCGCCATCGAGACCTTCGCGCTGGGCTGTTTCGCGCTGATCTGCATCGCCGGCGTGTCGCAGGGCAGCATGCTGAAGGGGTTGCTGGCCGGCGCGCTGGGATTGTTCATCGCCTCGGTGGGGCTGGACCATGTCACCGGCGACATGCGCTTTACCTTCGGCAACTGGCAGATGGCGGCGGGCATCGGGCTGATCCCGGCGGTGGTGGGGCTGTTCGCGCTGTCCGAGGTCTTCATCCGGGCCAGCGAATACGGCCGGCCGAAGCCGCAGGTCGTGCACCGCGTGGGCTTCCGCCTGCCGCCGTTGCGCGATTGGCGGCCTCGGCTGGGGCTCTTGCTGAAGTCCTGCGCCATCGGGTCTTTCGTCGGCGCGCTGCCGGGCACCGGCGCGGCGACTTCGTCCTTCATCAGCTATGCCGAGGCCCGGCGCTCCTCGCCCCGTCGCGACAATCTGGGCAAGGGCGAGCCCGACGGGATCGTCGCCGCCGAGAGCGCCAACAATGCCGTCACCGGCAGCGCCATGGTGCCGACGCTGGCGCTGGGCATACCGGGCGATCCGGTGACGGCGGTGATGCTGGGCACGCTGATCATCCACGGCGTCACCCCCGGGCCACGGCTTTTCATCGAAACCATCGACATCGTCTACGCGGTGCTCTTGATCCTGGTGCTGGTCAATCTGCTGATGTTCGCCGTGGGGGCGCTGGGGGCGCAGCTGTTCACCCGCGTGCTGCGGGTGCCCGAACCCCTGTTGCTGACGATGGTGACGATCATCGCGCTGGTCGGCGCCTATGGCGTGCGGGGCAATGCGCTGGACCTGCTGATCGCGCTGGGCGCCGGGGTGCTGGGTTTCGTGCTGCGCAAGGGTGGCTTTCCGCTGGCGCCCTTGGTGATCGGCATGGTGCTCAGCCAGATGATCGAGAACGCGCTGCGCCAGGGGCTGTTGCTGACCCGGGGCAATTTCTGGGCCTTCTTCGAGCGGCCCATCGCGCTGACGCTCTTCGTGATCACCTTCCTGTTGCTGGTCTGGCCGCTCGCGGCCTGGGCGCTGCGCCGCTGGCAGGGCCGGGCAGGCACGGGCGCGGCGGAATAGGCGCGACGGAAAACGCGCGTTCGAACGCGCGTTCAACGGGCCTTCGAAGGCCCGTTTTCCCGCTCAATCGCAGCCGTCCGTTTCAGGCGCGAGGCCCGCGCAGGGCGATGCACTCGATCTCCACCTTCACCGGCACCACCAGATCGCAGACGATGGTGGAGCGCGCGGGCTTCATCCCCGGAAACCGCGCCGCGTAAGCGGCATTGAAACCGGCGAAATCGGCCTTGTCGGTCAGGAAGACGGTGCATTTCACCACCCGGTCCATGCCCGATCCGGCCTCGGCCAGCAGCGCCTCGATCTGATCGAGCACCAGCGCCGTCTGCGCCTCGATCCCCTCGGGGATGCTGCCATCGGCGGCGATGGGCACCTGACCGGACAGGTAAACGGTATCGCCGGCCACGATGCCGGGTGAAAGCGGGATGGGCTTGTCGGGGCCAAGGCGTTGCATGGCGTCTCCTTTGCTGGGTGATCGCACCCTGCCTGTAAGGCAGGGCGGGGGCGAAAGGTCAATCCACGCAGGCCGGTGTGATGCCGATGGCCAGCACCGGGCAACCGCCGTTGCGCCCCGCGTCCAGCCGATAAAGCAGCTTGCCCATCCAGGTCGTCGAGGCGCCGAACTTGCGGTAGACATCCTCGCGCCCCTCGCGCCCGTCCTTGTCCAGCACCCGGCCCAGCGAACGGAAGAAGGCGCTGTCCAGCGCGGCTCCCCGGGTCAGGATGATGCCGACGTCGATGGCCCCGGCCTCGTAGAAGGCGGCGAAGGCGGCCAGGTCGCGGTCATAGGTCTGGTCCTTGCTGTTCCATTCCAGATCCAGCGCCACCTTGCCGTTGACGAAATCGATGCGGTGCCCGTCCAGATAGCCGCGCCGCATGTAGCGCCGGATGGTGCCGCCGCCGCGTGCATCGACCAGCCGCACATGCAGATCGGCGTTGATGCGCGCCTCTACCCAGTCCGGCGGGAACAGGGTTTCGATATGGCGCACGATGGGCCCCTTGCTGCCGCCGGGCGTGCGGATCTGGGTGCGGGTGATGCGCAGGGCCGTCAGGATTTCCAGCAGCGTGGCGAACTGGGCGGGAAAGCCGGTGGCCAGAATCCCGGCGGCGTTGCGGTAGGAATAGATCTCGTAGCGTTCCAGCACCGCCGGCGGGAAGAGATGCCGATAGCCCGCTTGCGGATCGGCGATGCGGCCTTCCGAGACATCCAGATCCAGCCCCGCCCCCCTCATTCGGCGGCAAGGCCGGAGTTGTAGCGATAGGTGTCCCAGGTGGGTTTGTAATCATCCTCGGCCTGGTTGCCCCAGACCGTCCAGCCGGCGCGCCGGCCACGGCCGAAAAGCTCCAGATAGGGGCCGGGAGAGCAGGCTTCGATGATCCCGTATTGCTCGTCCGGCTTGCGCGAATGCTCGCGCTTGCGGGTGGCGAACAGGTTCACCTGGCGCCGGCCGGGGGGCAGGGTGCGGGCGTTGCGGCCGCGCACGCCGAAGAGGATGATCTCGGTCACGTTGCGGAAATAGAAGCCGACACCGCGCCCGTCCGAGCCGCCGTCCTTGCGCACCTTGTGCCAGATCAGGTTGCTCTTGTATTCGAATCCCCAGGATGAGAGCACCTGCAACCCCTCGGGCAGCAGGGCGTTGGGCACCCAGAGGTAGCAATGCGCGGTGTCCTGCATCGCCTCGGCCACCGGCAGGGCGCAGATCTCGGCCAGATCCAGCGTGGGATAGCGCGACAGGCGC
>SKNG01000148.1 GCA_007120685.1 Paracoccaceae bacterium
CGCGCGGCGAGCGTGGCGAGCGGGCAGCGCGCTTTCAGGGGCAGGGCTGGGCGCCCGGCGCCGGCGGCCAGCCGCAACTGGCCGGCGCCACGGCGGCGTTTCACTGCAGGCTGGCCACGGCGCTGCTGTGGCAGACCCATTACATCATCGTCGGGCAGGTTAGTGCGGTCGATCTGTCCAACGAACCGGCGGCGCTGCTTTACGGACAGCGCGGCTATCGCAAGGCCGTCGATCTGGAATAGGATGGACCGGTCATTGCGAACCGTGCCGAGACCGCAAGACGCAACAGGGAGAGTGAGAAAATGAGAACCACCCGCAGATTTGCCGCCATTCTGGCCGGCACCGCGCTGGCCACCGGCCTTGCCGCCGGCAGCGCCGCCGCCGATTACCCCAGCCAGCCGGTCAGCTTCATCGTGCCCTGGCCGCCGGGGGATCTGGAAGACATCCTGACCCGGCTGATCGCCGATGAATTCCAGGCGGAATACGGCGTGCCCGCCTCGGTGCTCAACCGGCCCGGCGGCGGCGGCGGCCCGTTCCCCGGTGCCATCGACGTGGCCACCGCCGCGCCCGATGGCTACACCATCGGCTCTTTTGTGCTGGATGTGCCGCTGGTGGGCCATGAGATCGGCATTCCCGAACTGACCCCGCCGGTGTTCGAGCCTGTGGGCATCTTCCTGAATTACCCCTTCGTGATCGCCGCATCCGGCGATGCGCCCTATGCGACGATGGCGGAACTGGCCGAATACGCGCAGGAGAACGCGGTATCTCTGGGCCATTTCGGGATCGTCGCCACGCCGACGCAGGTGTCTTTCGCGCTGGCCAGCCAGATGGGATTCGCATGGGGCTCGGACGCGGCCTTTGACGCGCTCGATTGCAACACCCTCGCCTCGGGCGATGCCGATGTGATCAACACCACGCTGCAGCTGGTGCTGCCCTGCCTCGACGATCTGACCATCCTGACCTCGCTGACCGACGAGCGCATCCCGCTGACGCCCGATGCGCCGACGGTGGGCGAGCTCGCCCCCGAACTGGCGCTGACCACCTGGAACGGGCTGTTCGTGCACCGCGACACACCCGCCGAGGTGCGCGAACGCATCGCGGCGGTGGCCGAACGCGTGGTGCTGGGCGAGCGCGCGCAGCAGATCGCCGCCGATACCGGGGCCGAGGTGTTCTGGCAGGATGCCGAGGAATCCATGGCGCGGATTGCGCATGACATGGAAACGCTGGCCCGTATCGCCGAGCATCTGCCGGAATGACGCAGCGGGTCGGCAGGCAGGGGTTGGGGGGTGACCGGTTTGCGGGGCGGGCAGGCAAGGCGCCCGCAAGCCGCGCTCCCACCCACCCACCCCGCGCGGCTTGCGGGCGCCTCATGCCCTGCCGCAGGGGCGGGAAACGGCCGCCGGCCAGCGAAGTGGACAGGCCCGGGGTGGCGGCATGAGCGATGCCGCCACCCCCGCAACGCAGCGTACCCTGTCCGGCCGCCCCGCCCCGCGTGACAGGCGCTACCGGCGCACCAGGCGGCCAGGGGAGTTACCCTTTGCACTGCTGTTTATGGGTTTTGCACTATGGCTCTTCAGCCATCTGGGCACCGAGGCGCGCTGGATACCACGACTGAACTGGTTCCAGCAGCCCGCGCTATGGCCCGCCATCGCCATCTACGGCATGCTGTTCTTCGGCGTGCTCAACCTGATCGCCAGCCTGATGGCGCAGGGGTCCGAGCGTGACCGGCGCGAGATTCTGACCTGGGTAGCGGCGCTGGAATATGTCGGCTGGTATCTGGCCTATGCCTGGGCGGTGGGGCAGATCGGCTATCTGCCCGCCACCATGCTGACCATGCTGCTGCTGGTCTGGCGGCTGGGCATCGCCAGCCGCGCCAGCCTGTTCTGGGCCGCAGCCTTCGCGCTGGGCGTGGTGGTGGTGTTCAAGGCGCTGTTGCGCGTGGGCATCCCCGGCGGGCGGCTCTATGCGCTGTTCCCGCCCGATATCCAGCGCTTCCTGTCGGTGTATTTCTGAAAGGCCGCCGCCGGTGGACACGCTTCTTTCCGCAATCGACATTCTCGCCCGGTGGGAGGTGCTGGCGGCACTGATCATCGGCTCGGTCGGCGGCGTGATCGTCGGCGCCATTCCCGGCGTCGGCCCGCCCGTGGCCATCGCCATCGCCCTGCCCGCCACCTTCGCCTTCGATCCCATCGTGGGGTTGACCGCGCTTCTGGGCATCTATGGCTCGTCGATGTATGGCGGAGCCATCCCGGCAATCCTGATCAACACGCCGGGCACGCCGGTCAATGCGCTGACCACCTATAACGGCTATCCGATGACGCAGCGCGGACAGGCCGCGCGGGCGCTGGGGCTGGCCTATGGGGCCTCGTTCATCGCCGGGGCGTTTTCGGTCATCTGCCTGATCCTGCTGGCGCCGGTCTTGGCGGTGGTGGCGCCGATGTTCGGCTCGCGCGAGATCTTCCTGGCCGCGGCGCTGGGCATCGTGCTGGTGATCCTGGCGCATCGCGGGCAGATGATCGCCGCCGGGATGATGGCCTTTTTCGGCATCTTCCTGGCCACCGTGGGCATGGAGCCGATCCGCTATACCCGCCGCTTTGCCTTCGATCAAAGCTGGCTGGCGCAGGGCATCGACCTGATCGCCGTGGTGCTGGGACTGTTCGCCATATCCCAGGCGCTGGTGCTGCTGATCGAGCCGAACAAGCGCCCTAAAGCGGCGCGGGTGGCCGGCAGCTTCTGGTCCGGCATGCGCGAACTGGGCAGCCACAAGCGCGTTGCCGGGGTGTCCTCGGCCACCGGCACCACCATGGGCATCCTGCCCGGCGTCGGCGAATTCACCGCCCAGTTCTTCAGCTACACCTATGCGATGAAGACCTCGAAGACGCCCGAAGAGTTCGGCAAGGGCAGCCCCGAGGGGCTGATCGCCTCGGAAAGCGCCAATAATGCGGTGCCGGCGGCGGCGATGATCCCGCTTCTGGCGCTGGGGATCCCGGGCGAGGCGCTGACCGCGATGATGCTGTCGGTTTTCTATGTCCACAACGTCGTGCCCGGGCCGGGACTGTTCCAGAACAGCATGGATTTCGTCGTCGCACTGTATCTGGCGCTGCTGCTGCTCAATGTGGCGGTGCTGGCCTTCCTGCTGGTGTCGACCAACGTAATCCTGCGCATCATCGAAATCCCCACGCGATTTCTGGGCGCGGCGGTGCTGGTGCTCAGCTTTGTCGGCGCCTATTCGATGCGCAACAGCCTTCTGGATGTCGCCGTGGCGGCCGGGTTCGGGGTGATCGGGTTCATCCTGCGCCGGCTGGACCTGCCCATCGTGCCGATCATCCTGGGCATGGTGCTGGGGGGAATCATGGAAAACCGTCTGCGCACCGCCATGATGCGCGTCGATGGCCCGCTGGATTTCATCAACCGGCCGATTGCCGCCATCCTGTTCGCCTTGATCCTGCTGGTCATCGCACTGGGCCTGCGCAGTGCCTGGCAGGACTGGCGGCGCCGGGCAGAATAGACCTGGTCACGGCTCAGCCGATCGGCCTTGGCCGTCAGGGGCGGAACATTGCCCCCGCGCGGCTGCGGCGCGGGCGCAAGCGGCGCATGATCACGGTTACGGTCAGGATTCGCGGCCGAGAACGCAACCCCGTCCACCAGCGCAGGCGCCCCTTCCTGCAACGGGACGCAACCGCTTGACCACCGACCCGCGCACAGGCCAGGATCGCGCATGACCAGCCCCGCCGACAGCCATCTTTTCTATCTCTCCTCGGCCGCGCGCCCGCAACTGGCCGAAGCGCGGGGCGTCTATATGTGGGATATCGAGGGCCGGCGCTACCTCGATGGCTCTTCCGGCGCGATGGTGTC
>SKNG01000270.1 GCA_007120685.1 Paracoccaceae bacterium
CCCAGCGCCACGCGCAGCCGACTGTCGCGGGTGGTGTTGGCCACCGTGATTCCCACCGCGACCGCGCCGATGGCCCCGGCCAGCGTTTGCGCCCGCGCCGTGCTTTCCTCGCGCGCGGCCACGGTGACCGTGCCGCCCTCGACCGACGCGCCGGCCAGGCTGACGTTGACCAGCCGCTGCACCGTGGTCACCGCCACCGCCCCGCTGAGCGAGATCAGACCGCCAGAGCCGGCAAAGGCCTGCACATTGCCGTCGTTGCTGGTGACATCGGCCTCGATCAGCACGCTGTCGCCGCGGATCACTGTGCCATTGCGGATCCGCACCTGCAGGTTGGTGCCGCGCTTCAGCGTCGAAACCCCGGCCGACAGCGCCGCCACGCCCGCCGCCGTCACCGCACCGGCGCGCATGCGGATATCGCCGCCCTCATGGGCACGGATCACCACTTCGGGCGCCTCGATCCGCACATTGCGGCCGACGATCACGCGCACCGTGTCGGTCTGCACATCGGGGTCGGACTGGACATCGGCATAAAGCCGGCCGAAGTCGATCACGCCGCGTTCGTTCGAAGCCTCGGCCAGAAGCCCCGCCACCTGGGCGTCGTCGTCGCCCAGCCCCTGGCCCTCGTCCACGACCTCTGTATTGGACACACCGCCCTGGCCCTGACCGCCACCCGGGCGCTGGCGCTCTTCGGCAACGCCGAAGGTATCGCGCCGATCCTGCCGGTCGCCCAGCGCCTCCATTGCCCCGCGGCTTTCGCCATCGTCGGCGCTGGCCGAGAAGCTGGCAACCAGCACCGAGGCCGAAAGCGCCGCCAGCGCCGCTCCGCCCCCGGTGATCGCCAGCGCGTCCAGATCGCGCGCGGCATCGGCGCGCACCTCGACCGCTTCGGCGGCGCGCAGTTCCGCGTTATCGGCCACCTGCGCCAGCACCGTGTTGCGCGCGCTCAGCACCGCGACCGAGGCGCCAACCGCGAGGAAGCCGCCGACGACGATCTGGCCCAGGTTCACGTTCTGGTCGAAGTTCTGCCGCGCGGTGACATTGATGGTCTCGGGACGGTCGGCGGGCTGGTCGCCGCCAATCACCACCCCCTCGCCGACGCGGGAAATCAGGGTCTGTTCGTAGAAGGTTACCAGGATCGATCCGCCGACCCCCAGCACGCCACCCACGGCAAGCCCGGCGATGGTGGTCGACACATCCAGATCCGAACTCGCATCGACGACCACATCGCGCCGCGCGTTGATGGTCTGTTCCGGGCCATGCGGCACCACCCCGGCGGGGCCGCCGACGAGCTCCAGAACCGGCTCCTGCCCGTCGATGCCGCCGATGGGCCCCAGAACCGGCTCCTGGTCCCCTTCACGCCCGCCGATCGAGCCGATGAACCCGCCGCCCGGCCGCAGGAATTCGCGCAGCTCGTCAGAAGCCCTGACAAAACCGAGCTCGCCGAGGATCAGGTCGCCGCCGCCAGTTGCCCCGCCATCTGGCCCCGTGCCGTCAGGCAGCGAAACCGGACCGCCGGAAAGCTCGGCCACGGTGATATCGCGCCCCTTCAGCACCAGCACGGCACCGCCGATGCCGGCGGTTCCGCCACCGGCGGCGGTGGCGCTGAAATGCTGGATCCGGCGCGGCGAGGCCGCGCGCAACTGCACATCGCGCGCGTCGAGGACCTGGCTTTGCCGCATCGTCGCCAGCGTCACATTCTCGCTTACCAGCGATTCCGCCACCCCGGCCACGCCGATAAAGCCGCCGACCCCGATGGCGATGGAGCGCTTGCGCAGCAGTTCCGGCGCGTGGGCAATGATATGGACATCGCCTTCGGCTTCCAGCGTGCTGTTGGCCACTTCGGCGACGGTGGATTTGCGCAGCGACCCCACCTCGACCAGCGCGCCGACGCCGACGCTGCCGCCCCCGCCGGCTGCGGCCGAGAAGGTCAGGATATCGCTCTGGTTATGCGCCTCCACCGCGATCCGGCGCAGGCCGCCGCGGGTGGAGATGGCGCTGCCGTCAATGCGCGCGGACACATTGTCGCGCAAGAGCAGCACCGGCACCTGCACGGCAATCCCCACTGTGCCGCCGACCCCGGCGGTGATGGCCAGCGCGCGCACCTCGGTCAGGTTGTCGGCGTAAACATGCACGCCGCCGCGCACGCTGTTGTTCACACGGCTCTGGAAGTAGTCGTCACCGACATAGCGCACGGTAGCGGAGGTGATGTTACCGTGCTCTCCCATGGCATCGACGGTGCTGTCGGTGATCTCGGACACGACGGTGGCGCGGGTGGTCAGGATGGCCAGCGAGGCACCGATGCCAACCGCGCCGCCCACCGCCACCGCCCCGCTGCCGGAACCGCTGGCGCCCGATACGTCATCGGGCGCATCGGTGGAAATATCCAGATTGCCGAACTGGCTGTCGGCCTCGTTCACATCGCCCAACATGTCGGCATCGCCGCCGCCCACGCCGCCCATGCTGCCACCCTGCAGCGCCTGCAGTAGCACACTGCCTTCGGCCAGAACGGTGCTGTTGTGGATGCGGGTGCGGGCCTCGTCTTCCTTGGTGATGATCGAGATCGAGCCGGCAATCGCCGCCGAGCCCGCCCCGGCCGCGCCCACTGCTGCGCCGGAAAGCTGGCTGGCACCGTTGGCGCGCACCTGCAGATGGCGACCGACCGTCACATCGGCGTCGATCACTTCTGCCGCACTGGTGCCGCGCTGGGTGGAAATCGCCAGCGCGCCCCCGGCGCCGACCGAGCCACCAGCGGCGACTTGCAGCACGAAGCTGGTCATCCGTTGCGCGCGGTCGGTGCGCAGGATCAGATCGCGCCCGGTGACGACCTGCGCATCGCGCAGAAGCGCCCGCGTGGTGCTGCGCGCGGTGTTCACGCCGACCGAGATGGTCACCGCCACGCCGCCACCGCCCGTGGCCGCGCCGCCGGTCAGCGCCAGCACCATCGACCGGCTGTTGTCGCGGCTGGCCAGCCGCAGGTCCTGGCCCGAGATCAGCCGCACATCCTGCACCACGGCCTCGGTATGCGCGTCCAGATCGGCCACGCCCAGCGTCGCCCCGGCGCCGACGCCGCTGGCCTGGATGACCAGCCCGGCGATGCCCCAGGCGCGCCCGTCGCTGGCCGCGTTCAGCGCCACATCGCCGGCGTTGACCGCGTTACGCGCGCCAGGCGCCGCGCCCAGGATGCGCGCGCGCACCAGTTGGTCATGCCGCGCGATGCCGGCGCCCGCACCCAGGCCCACATCGGCCCCGGCCTGCGCCCCCACCGAGACGCCCGCCGCCCGCGCCTGGTTGAAGGCGCCCAACACAAGCAGCCCCTCGACATCCAGCGACGCATCCTGGCCCAGCACCACCTCGGCCGAGACCAGACCGCCCAGCCGCGCCCAGCCCAGCGAGGCGCCGATGGCCACGCCGCCGCCGCTGCCGCCGTCCCCGCCATCGCCGCCATCCGGCAGATCGTCCTCGTCGACCGGCATCTCGGGCGGTTCGACCTGGTCGCTGGCCTCGCCAATGCCGGATTCGTCGTCGCCGCCACCGCGCAGGTTGAGCGACATCAGCGTATCTTCGCCCTGGCCGATGATTTCGCCCAGATCGACCTGCAGCCCGTTCTCGTCGATCTCGGGCGTGCGGATCGCCTCTTCGGCCAGCCCGCCGGTGTTGAAGCTGATCTGCAACTGCCCGGCCAGCGCCGTCACCCGGCGTCTGTCGGACGCGGCAACCGCGACCTCGCCGCCCACCTCCAGCGCCGCGCCGTCCTCCAGCACCAGCCGCGCCTCGGTCGCCAGATCGAAGCGGCGGCGCAGGTCGGTGGCATCCAGCCGCGCGGCCTCGGCGAACTCGTCGCCCA
>SKNG01000317.1 GCA_007120685.1 Paracoccaceae bacterium
GGGAAACGGGCTTTCGAAAGCCCGTTTGCACGCGCCTTCGAAGGCGCGTTTTCCCATGCTTGCCGGGCTTGCCGGAGCGTTCAACCGGAAGAGGCATCATCCGCCTTCTCTCTGGGCCATGCCGGCAGCAGGCGTGCCGGCAGGGGTTTTCACAGGGGTCTCTGTGGCACGCCAGATCAGGCGCGGGTCGAAGGCCTGCGCGGCCAGCATGGTGAAGATCACCGCCAGCGCGAAGCTCAGCGCCGCTATACCCGGTGCCACGGTGGCCGCAACATTGAACTGCACCAGCGCCGACAGGATCGCCACCACGAAGACGTCAATCATCGACCAGCGGCCGATGAACTCGACCACCTCGTAAAGCTGGTGGCGCCGGCCATAGCGCATCGGCCAGCGGTATTGCACGGCCAGCGCCAGATAGCCGATGACAACGAACTTGCCCACCGGGATGGCGACGGAGGCCACGAAGACGATCAGCGCCAGACCCAGATACCCCAACTGCACCAGGTCGATCACCCCGCCCAGGATGGTGTTGTCCTGCGACCGACCCATCTGCTGGGTGCGCAGCATCGGGTAGATATTGGCGGGAATGTAGACCACCATCCCGGCGATCAGCCAGGCCCAGACCACCTGCAGCCCCGGCCTGCGCACCAGCGGGCTGCCGCAGCGCGCGCAGGTCTCGGCCATGGCCGGGTTTGCCCGCCCGCAGGTGCGGCAGCCGCGCAGCCCGGCGGCGCGCGCGGTCAGGACCGGCTGCGTTGTTCGAGCGTGCGCCACAGCGTCAGCCTGCACATGAAGTTGTCGTTCAGAATGTTGATGATGACCAGCCCCACCATCGCCCAGAAGGCGATGCCCAGATGCACCGTGGCCAGCCCCGCCACCTTTACCAGCGCCACCGCGACGCCGATGATGAAGATCTCGGCCATCGCCCAGGGCCGCAGCGCCTCGGCCCAGCGGAAGGCGCCGATGGCGCGCGGGGCGGCGTGCCAGCCAAAGGACATCGGCGCCAGCGCGTAGATCAGCAGCGCCAGCCGCAGCGCCGGCAGCAGCACGATGAAGGCCAGCGTGGCCAGCGCCAGCGGCAGGGTTAGCCCGGTGGAAAACGCCAGCGCCGCGTCGAGCACCGAGGACCGCCGGGTCATGCCCCCGGCCGAAAGCTCCAGGAAGGGAAAGAACACCGCCGCGCAGAGCAGCACCAGCGAGGTCGCGGCCAGCATGACGATGCGCGACATGGCGTTTTCACGCGGAAAGGACAGCGTGGTGCCGCAGCGCGTGCAGCGGCCCCTTGCGCCCAGCGGCACGGCCGACACACGATACAGCGCATCGCAGGTGGGGCAGACGACCAGCCCCGCCGGGTCCAGGCCCGCGGTGCCGCCTGGCGCCGCGGGCGTCGGGGCCATTTGCCCTGACATGTCTTTATGCCCCTTGTGTTTTTGGCACCTTCGCGCGAACCACCGCCGGTTGCAACCGCCCTGCCCCATATTGTGATGGCGCGCCCGGCTCATGCCCGGTCGCCGCCGCTTTGATGCCGCCGGCACAACCGCCCAAGTGCCGAAACAAACCTGTTGCGAGATCGCGCCGCAAACGCTAGCTTACTTTCCTAGGAAAGTTTCTTGCCGGCAGCTTGGAGGGGCGCGCCGGCAAGGGACGCGGGCAGGCAACGCGCCGGGGGGAGGAGCCGCCATGCAGGAGACCGCAGTTACCGATGCAGGATCGAAAGGGGGCGCGGCCCTGTTCGCCGCGCCACGGGTGATCCGGGAAGACGGGGCGGATGGCAGCATCCTGCTGCGCAGTGCCATACAGGCCGCGCCGCCGGCGCGCTGCGTGGGCGACTGGCTGGAAGACGCCGCCGCCCGCTGGCCACGGCGCGTGTTTATGGCCGAGCGCGATACCAACGGGGGCTGGCGCCGGCTGGGCTATGGCGATTTCCTGCGCCGCGCCCGGCAGATCGGCGACTGGCTGCTGGGCACCGGCGCCGGGCCGGGGCGGCCGGTGGCGGTGCTGTCGGAAAATTCGCTGGACCATGCGTTGATCGGCTTCGGCGCCATGCATGCCGGGGTGCCGCTGGCCAGCCTCTCGCCGGCCTATTCGCTGCTGTCGCAGGATAACGCCAAGCTGAAGGCGATGATTGCGCTGCTGGACCCGGCGGTGATCCTGGTATCGGACCCCGGCCCCTATGGCCCCGCACTGCAGGCGCTAAAGGGGCATCACCGCGCCCGGCTGCTGGCCTCGAAACCCGGCGCAGGCCTGGAGGTGCTGGCCGATGTCCGGGGCGATGGCAACAGCGACCGGCTGCGCGCCGCCTTTGCCGCCGTCACCCCGGATACGGTGGCGAAACTGCTGTTCACCTCTGGCTCCACCGGCACGCCGAAGGCCGTGATCAACACCCAGCGCATGCTGACCGCCAGCCAGGAGGCGCATCTGGCGGTCAGCCCGCTGCTGGCCAAGGAACCGCCGGTGCTGGTGGACTGGTTGCCCTGGTCGCACACTTTTGGCGCCAATTTCACCACCAACACGGTGCTGCGCAATGCCGGCACGATGTATATCGACGACGGCAAGCCGATGCCCGGGCTGATCGAAAGGACGGTGCGCAACATCAAGGAAATCCGACCCACCGCCTGTTTCAACGTCCCGCGCGGCTACGAGTTGTTGCTGCCGGCGCTGGAGGAAGACGCGGCTTTCCGCGAGGTGTTCTTCGCCATGCGCTACCTCTTCTACGCCGCCGCCGCGCTGCCGGAAGGCGCCTGGGCGCGGCTGCGCGCGCTGTCGCTGGAAACCACGGGAAAGGCCATGCCGATGGTCTCGGCCTGGGGGTCGACCGAGACCGCGCCCTTGGCCACCTATTGCCATTTTCAGGCCGACCGCAGCGGCAATATCGGCGTGCCGGTGCCCGGCGTGACGCTGAAGCTGGTGCCGGCGGGGGAAAAGCTGGAGGTGCGGGTCAAGGGGCCGAACGTCACCCCGGGCTACTTCCGGCAGCCGGACCTGTCGGCGCAGGCCTTCGACGATGACGGCTTCTACCGGATCGGCGATGCCGTGCGTCTGGCCGACCCCGAAGACCCGGTGCGGGGGCTGTTCTTCGACGGGCGGGTGAGCGAGGATTTCAAGCTCACCTCCGGCACCTGGGTCAGCGTGGGCGCGCTGCGGCTAGCCGGGATCGACGCGCTGGCGCCGGTGGCGCAGGATATCGTCGTCGCCGGCCATGACCGCGCGCAGGTCGGCTTCCTGGTCTTCCCCAACGAACCCGCCTGCCGCCGCCTGGCCGGCGCCGATGCCGACACGCCGCTGGCGCAGGTGCTGGCCCATCCCGCCATCCGCACCCATGTCGCGCAGGGGCTGGCGCGGCTGAAGGCCGAGGGCGGTGGGCAGTCGCGCCATGCCGCCCGTGCCCGGCTGCTGGCCGACCCGCCCAGCCCCGACCGGGGCGAGATTACCGACAAGGCCTATCTGAACCAGCGTCAGGTGCTGGCCAGCCGCCCCGATGATCTGGCCGCGCTCTATGGCGCCGATCCCGCGGGTTTCATCGCCCCCGCCGATACCCCTGACACGAAGGCCTGACCCATGCTTGCCTGGATCCCCTATCGCGGCTACTGGTCCACCCCCTTTGCGCGCTGGCAGGGCGATTTCGCCCATCTGCACGCGCTGAAATTCGCCGCCCACGTGGCCCGCGCCGAACTGGACCGCCGGCAGCTGGACCCGGCAGGGTTCGATTTCGCCGCCTACGGGCTGACCATCGGCCAGCATCAAAGCTTCTACGGCCTGCCCTGGGTCACCGCGATGCTGGGCGCGCCGCATCTGACCGGCCCCACCATCAGCCAGGCCTGCGCGACCGGCGTGCGGCTGA
>SKNG01000115.1 GCA_007120685.1 Paracoccaceae bacterium
GGCGTCGAGCACCGATTCGTGCATCATCTCGCTCAGCGTCGGATGCGGGAAGACCGTGTGCATCAGATCGGCCTCGGTCGTCTCCAGCGTCCGCGCCACGGTGTAGCCCTGGATCAGCTCCGTCACCTCGGCGCCGACCATATGCGCGCCCAGCAACTCGCCCGTCTCGGCATCGAAGACCGTCTTCACCATCCCCTCGGGCTCGCCCAGCGCAATCGCCTTGCCGTTGCCGATGAACGGAAAACGGCCCACGCGCACCTTGTGCCCCGCCTCCTTCGCCTTCGCCTCGGTCAGGCCGACGCTCGCCACCTGCGGCTGGCAATAGGTGCAGCCCGGAATGCTGCCCGGTTTCACCGGATGCGCGTGCTGCCCGGCGATCAGTTCGGCCACCATCACGCCTTCATGGCTCGCCTTGTGCGCCAGCCAGGGCGCGCCGGCGACATCCCCGATAGCCCACAACCCCTTGACCCCGGTGCGGCAGTATTCATCCGTCACCACATGGGTCCGGTCCACCGTCACGCCCAGCGCCTCCAGCCCCAGCCCCTCGGTATTGCCGACAATCCCCACGGCCGAAATCACCGTGTCGACCTCCACCACCTCGGTCTTGCCGCCGCTCTCCAGCGTGGCCTTCACCACGTCCTTGCCGCGCTCCAGGCTTTTCACCGTGGTCTTTTCACGGATCTCCATCCCCTGCTTCTGGAACTGCTTCTTGGCGAATGCCGAAATCTCGGCATCCTCCACCGGCAGGATCCGGTCCATCACCTCGACCACCGTGGTCTTGGCCCCCAGCGTGTTGAAGAAACTCGCAAACTCGATCCCGATGGCGCCGGAGCCGATCACCAGCAGCCGTTTCGGCATATGCGGCGGCACCAGTGCGTGGCGGTAATTCCAGACCCGCTTGCCATCGGCCTCCAGCCCCGGCAGGTCACGCGCCCGCGCGCCGGTGGCCAGAATGATGTCGGGCGCTACCAGCACCTCCTCACCCTTCTCGCCCTTCACCGTAACCCGGCCCGGCGCGGGGATCGTGGCCTCGCCCATCACCACCGTCACCTTGTTCTTCTTCAGCAGGTGCTTGACCCCGCCGGACAACTGCCCGGCCACCCCGCGCGAGCGTTTCACCACCGCGTCCAGATCATAGCCCAGCCCCTGGGCGGACAGACCGAATTCCTTGGCCCGGTGCATCAGATGAAACACCTCGGCCGAACGCAGCATCGCCTTGGTCGGAATGCAGCCCCAGTTCAGGCAGATGCCCCCAAGCGACTCGCGCTCGATCACGGCCACCTTCCTGCCCAGCTGCGCGGCCCGGATCGCCGCCACATAGCCGCCGGGGCCAGAGCCGATCACCACCACATCGAACCGTTGTTCCGCCATGCCATCCCTCCCGCAGACTGCCCCGCCGAAGGGCGCCAAAAACTGGTTTAATGTTAAACTACTTTCACCCGGCCCGCAATCCGCCACCCCCCGCGCTGCGCCGCAAAGCCGTCATGCGGTCACCGCAGGGCGCCTAGACCAGATCGCGCACCATTCCGGCATAGCCGCCCTCGGCCAGGAACGCCGCCTCGGCCTCGGACGTGGGGCGGCCCAGCGTGGCGTTGCGCCAGGGAAAGCGCCCGAAACGCCGGATCACATCCCGGTGCGCGCGGGCGTGGCGGATGTTGTCACGCCCGGTCTCTGGCAGGCGCACCAGCATCAGGCAGACGCAGCGGTCCTGGTCGAACAGGTTTTCGGCATGCATGAAGGGCAGATAGAAGAACTGCCGGATCGGCTCGTCCAGATGCAGATCCAGCTTGCGGTCGATGCAGACCCGCGCGGCCGAGCGCGCCAGGTGGTCGGTGGCAAAGGCGCGCGGGTCGTCGCGAAAGATCTGGCGGGGAAACTGATCCGTCAGGATCATGTAGGCCAGCGCGCCCACCGGGTTTGAAAACCAGTCGCGCCGCCCGCCGACCGCGGCATCGTCCCAATCCGCGCGGAACCGCTCGGCGATCTGCGCATCCAGCGCCGCACCGCCCGCATACCAGCCCTCCGGCCCCACGTCGCGCCAGAAGTGGACGATCTCCTCAGCCCTTTTGGTCGGCATGCGCGTCCTCCTGCGTTCCCGGTTGCGCGGCTTCCAAGGCCGCCCCCACAGTCACCGCCGAGGCCGTCGGGGTCAAGGGGGTGTAGCTACCCTGATCTTCGACCGAAGGCGCCTCGCGTCGGCTCATCCGCCACAGCGCATAGACCGACAGCAGCAGCGTCAGGATGGCGATGAACAGGAAGAACCCGCCCGGCCCCATCTGCCCCATCATCCAGCCGATGATCAGCGGCCCGGCGATGGCCCCCACCCCGTTGATGAACAACAGCCCGCCAGAGGCGGCGGCCATGTCCTCGACCTGCAGGAAGTCGTTGGTATGGGCCAGGAGCAGCGCATACAGCGGATTGGCCAGCCCGCCGATGGCCAGCGCCACGCCGACCAGCGCCAGGAAGGGCAGCGCCAGCAGCGCGCCGGCCAGCGACACCAGCGCGCACAGCGCCGCCACGGCCAGGATCAGCCGGCGCCGGTCCATCCGGTCCGACAGCCAGCCGATGGGATACTGGAACACCAGCCCGCCGAAATAGATGGCCGAGACGAAGATCGAGATCTCCAGCACGCTCAGCCCCACCAGCCCGCCCCAGACCGCCGCCATGCCGAAAAGCGCCGAATAGACCCCGCCCATCACGAAGATGCCGACGCAGCCCAGGGGCGAGACGCGGAACAGCCGGACAAAGCCCATCGAACGCGTCGCCGCCACGGCCGGCGCGGGCGTGGCCGACAACAGGATCGGCGTGAAGGACAGCGACACCAGCACCGAGGCCACCACGAACAGCGTATAGCCGCCCGGGTCGGCCAGGTTCAGCAGACCCTGGGCGCTGATGATGCCGACCATCTGCACGATCATGTAAAGCGACAGCGTCTGGCCGCGGGTCTCGTTGGTGGCGGCGTTGTTCAGCCAGCTTTCAGCCGTCACGTAGACGCCGGCAAAGCTGAAGCCGATGATCACCCGCAGCACGCTCCAGGCAATCCAGTCCGGCACAGCGGCATATAGCACCAGCGCGGCCGAGATCAGCGAGCCCAGCGCGGCAAAGACCCGCACATGCCCCACCCGCCGGATAAGGTAGGGGGTCAGCTGCGACCCGGCCAGAAAGCCGCCGAAATAGGCCGACATCACCACCGACATCTGCGCGGTCGAAAACCCCTCGATCACGCCGCGGATACCCAGCAGCGTGCCCTGGATGCCGTTGCCCAGCATCAGCAGCATCATGCCCAGCAACAGCGCCCAACTGGCACCAAAGACCCTCAGCATGGCACAGCCCGGCGCGAGAGCGCGGCACGCCCCGCCTGCGCGTGACAGACGCTGCGGGCCAGACGGTAAAGGGCGGATTGCGGCATTGTTCCTCTCGGTATTACGATCTGTTTCTGGCCCGAAGAGCCGGTTTTCCTTGAAAGCAACGGCATTCTTGCCGATTAATCTTTTGTTAACGTTTGTCCGACCCGTCACTGCCAAGGCTGACGGGTCGGACCCTTTACAGACGAGGCCGACAAATGCCCTTGCCGACCCCGATCGCCCCTCAACCCGGCCCACCCCGTTCTGCGGGCCACGCCGACGGTCTGCCCGCCGACCTTTCATCCCGCAGCGACTCGGACCGCCTTGCCTATGACCCGGTGCACCTGTCCTGGATCGACGTCAAGCGCCCCGATGACCTGCACCATGGCGCCGACCCCTTTGCCCCGGCCGCCGATGACATCGCCGATACGCTGAGCACGGCAAAGCTTGACCTTCGGGCCTGGACCCCGCCGGACCTGCCGGTGCTGCACGCACTGCTGGACGACCCCCTGGTCTGGGCTCATCTGCCCGAGCCCTACCCGGGCCCGCTTGACGACGCGGCGGCGCGCGCCCTGATCACCGCAGCCGGCACCCTGCCCCATCAGGCAACCCGTGCGGTGCTTCAGGCGGGCCAGCCAATCGGGCAGCTACGGCTGGAATGGGTGCCCGGCGCGCCGTCGGCGATGGTGCGCGAGGCCGAACTCAGCTACTGGCTGGGCCGGCAGCATTGGGGCAAGGGGCTGGGCAGCGCCATGGTGACGGGCGCCGTGGCGCGCGCCTTCGCCAACCTGCCCACGCTGCTGCGTCTGACGGCCAAGGTCCGCGCCGAGAACCCGGCCTCGGCCCGGCTGCTGACCAAGGCCGGCTTCACCCGCTGCGCCGCCCCCACCGGCACCCGCTTTGACGGCTGGGACTGGTACGCGCTACGTCGCCAGCACCGCCCGGGCGCCGCGACAGCCTGACCGGCCATCCGCGCCGGCCCTTCATCTTGCCCGAAATACGCCGGGGGGAGCCGCTGCGCAGCAGTGGCGGGGGGGCAGCGCCCCCCTGCCCGTCTAGGCAGCGCGCGCCGACGGGATCAACAGCGAGGCATCGCCATAGGAAAAGAACCGGTAGCGCGCCGCCACCGCATGGGCATAGATCGCCCTGGTTTCCGCCACGCCCATCAGCGCCGAGACCAGCATCAGCAGCGTCGATTTCGGCAGATGGAAATTGGTCATCAACCCGTCGGTGATGCGGAACCGGTAGCCGGGCCGGATGAAGATATCGGTATCGCCCTGCCAGGCGGCCAGCCGCCCGTCGGGCGCCGCCGCGCTCTCGATCAGCCGCAGCGCCGTGGTGCCCACCGAGATGATCCGACCACCCCCCGCGCGGGCGGCATTGATCCGCGCTGCCGCCTCGGCCGTGACCGACCCCCATTCGGCATGCATCCGGTGGCGGCTGACGTCATCTTCCTTCACCGGCAGGAAGGTGCCGGCACCAACATGCAGCGTGATCTCGGTCAGGCCGATCCCGGCCGCCCGAAGCGCGGCCACCAGCGCGGCATCGAAATGCAGGCTCGCGGTCGGCGCGGCGACCGAGCCCGCATGCCGCGCCCAGACCGGCTGGTAGTCCTCCAGATCCTGCGCGTCGGGCGCGCGGCGGCTGGCAATATAGGGCGGCAGCGGCATCTGCCCGGCGCGGGCCAGCGCAGCGTCGAAATCTTCGCCCGCGCGATCAAAGGCCAGCACCGCATCCGCCGCGCCCCGGGCCAGAACCCGCGCCGTCAGCCCGCCGGCAAAGACCAGATCGTCCCCTTCGGCCAGTTTCCGCAGCGGCCTGGCCATCACCCGCCAGCTGCCTGCACGCTGCGGGGCCATCAGCGTCACCTCGATGCGCGCCACCCCGCTGCCGTCGCGGCTTTCGCGCCGACGCTCGCCCGCCAGACGGGCCGGAATGACGCGGGTGTCGTTGATCACCAGCATGTCGCCAGGGCGCAGGATGGATGGCAGATCGCGGACATGGCGGTCTGCCAGCCGCCCGCCTTCGGCATGCAGCAGGCGCGCGGCCGGGCGGGGGTGCAGGGGCCGCGTGGCGATCAGATCCTCGGGCAGGTCGAAATCGAAATCGCTCAGCCGCATGCGGGCTCCTTCCGGCGGTTTTTCGCTGCGCGGGTCTTTATCGCGCCGCGCCATCGCCTAAAACAGGGAAATCGGCAACAGGAGGTTCCCATGCAGGCTGGCGATACGGCCCCCGATTTCACCGCCCCCGTCACCGGCGCGCCGGGTGGCGGCGACACGCTTACCCTCTCGGCCCTGCGCCCGCAGAAGGTGGTGCTGTATTTCTACCCCAAGGACGACACCTCGGGCTGCACGAAAGAGGCGATCGGCTTCACCGAACAGGCTGTCGCCTTTGCCGAAGCCGGCGCGGTGGTGGTGGGCGTGTCCAAGGACAGCCTTGCCAAGCATGAGAAATTCACCGCCAAGCACGCTCTGGGCGTGGCGCTGGTATCAGACGCGGACAGCGACATCTGCGAGCAATACGGCACCTGGGTCGAAAAGAGCATGTATGGCAAGAAATACATGGGGATCGAACGCGCGACCTTCCTGATCGACGGTGACGGGCGCGTCGCGCGGGTCTGGCGCAAGGTCAAGGTGCCGGGCCATGTCGAGGAGGTGCTGGACGCGGCCCGGACGCTCTGATCGGCAAGCATCGCTTCTGCCGGGCGCCAATTGCCTTCAAGCAAGGCAATTGCAAGACCCTTGTTTCAAGGGTCTTGGTCCCGGCCCGGACCGTTCAGCCCTGGCCCCGCCCTGTTGCCGGGCCGTAAAGCGCCTTGGCGCGCCGCTCGAAGGCGCCCACCACGCGGCGCATGGCCTCGTCGAAAACCACGCCAATCACCCGTTGCAGCAGCGCGTTGCGGAACTCGAAATCGACGTGGAAACGCACCTGGCAGCCGCCCTCGGGCCGATCCGCAACATCCCAGCTCGACACCAGATACCGGAACGGCCCGTCCAGATACTCGGTCTCGATCCTGCCCTCGGCAGGCAGCAGCACCACCCGGCTGCCGAAGCGCTCGCGGAAGACCTTGAACGAGATAACCAGATCGGCCTCCATCACCTCGGCTCCCTCGGACCGCCCCGTGGCCGGCCGGCGGGAGCGGATGCGCGCCGCCGCCGTCCAGGGCAGGAATTCCGGATAACGGCCGACATCCGCCACCAGATCGTAGATCTGCTGTGCACTGTAGGGCAGATGTCGGTTTTCGCTGTGTCGGGGCATCTTTTCCTCTTGCCCGGCTTGGCAAGTCCGGCCGCGTTTTCCTAAAGTCGCGTCGGAATGGCAAGGGCCGCATTTGTCGCGCCCTGCCCCTGGCCAGCGTCGCAAGGAGCCGCCCCGATGACCCAAGCCCCCGCCATGCCCTCGGCCCGCCCGACCTATGTGATCGACCAGATGATCTCG
Organism: Paracoccaceae bacterium; assembly: GCA_007120685.1. Taxonomy (GTDB): domain Bacteria; phylum Pseudomonadota; class Alphaproteobacteria; order Rhodobacterales; family Rhodobacteraceae; genus Pararhodobacter. The sequence continues at coordinate 6,783 of SKNG01000115.1, forward strand.
GCCAAGGCCATCGCCGCGCGGGTCGAGGCGCTGGCCGAGGAGATCACCGCCCATTTCGCCGGCGCCGACAAGCTGGTCGTCGTCGGCCTGCTGCGCGGCTCCTTCGTCTTCATCGCCGATCTGGTGCGCGAGATCGACCTGCCCGTCGAGGTCGATTTCATGGAGGCCTCCAGCTATGGCGATGCCATGCATTCCTCGCGCGAGGTGCGCATCCTGAAGGACCTGCGCGGCGAGATCGCCGGCCGCGACGTGCTGGTGGTGGAAGACATCGTCGACACCGGTTTCACCCTGCATCACGTGCGCAACCTGCTCTTGAGCCGCGAACCGCGACGGCTGGAGGTCTGCGCGCTGCTTGACAAGCCCTCGCGCCGCGAGGTCGATATCCGTGCCACCTGGACCGGCTTCGAGATCCCCGATGATTTTGTCGTCGGCTACGGCATCGACTACGCCCAGCGCAACCGCAACCTGCCCTATATCGGCACGGTGCGTTTCATCTGACAGCGCCGGCGGAGTTCCCCCCCCAAGCGCCAATCCAATCCGCGCAGGGGCTTGCCAGTGCGGTGCCATGATCGCGCCCATTGTCGCGCCCGCCCGAACAATCGCCCGGGATCGTTTCCGCCAAATCCCCTGATTTCACGTACTTGCCACGTCCCACCCGGTTTTTTGCCCCGCTTGCATGGTGTAAGGTAGTGGTTAATGAAAGGCCGCGCCCGGCGGCTGCACCGTTTCACGGACGGTGTGCCCGCGGGGTGGGGCGTGGCGTCATTTCAGGGGAAAGCGGGGCAGCCGATGTCCGATCTTACCATCGAGATCTTCGACGCCGGCGAAGCCGGCAACGATGCCGACTGGCTGGCGATCATGGATGAGATCGGCGAGGAGGCAGGCTATTTCGATCCCCTGGGCAAGCGTCATTCGGCGTTCTTTTCCGATCAGGGGCCGGTGCTGCTTGTCAGTTTCGAGACCTTGCACGGTATCCGCGGCGCCGGCGGCGGGCAGATGCCACTGGGCTATCAGATCGCCGCGCCGCGCGGCTGGTCCAGTCTGACCATCGTCGCCCATGACGACAGCTGGTACCGCGACCCGGCGGTCTGGGGCTATTTCGACCGGCTGACCGACGATTCCTTTTTCGAGGATTTCGACCGCGTGGTCTTCTACGGCGCCGGCATGGGCGGCTATGGCGCAGCCGCGTTTTCGGTGGTGGCGCCGGGGGCCACGGTGCTGGCGCTGGCGCCGCAGGCCTCGCTGGACCTTGGCCTGGCGGAATGGGACAAACGGTTTCCGTCGGCGCGGCGGCTGGACTTCATCTCGCGTTTCGGCTTCGCACCGGACATGGTGGAGGGCGCAGAGCAGGTGTTCCTGCTCTATGACCCGCTGATCCAGGTCGATGCCGTGCATGTCGCCTTCTTCCGCGGCGCGCATGTCACCCGGCTGCGCGCCAACCACATCGGGCGCGACCCGCAAGCCGAACTGGCGCGCATGGGCCTGCTGCGGCCGCTCCTGGATTCGGCCTGCGCCGGCACGCTGACGGCGCGCCATTTCGCCCGGCTGTGGCGCGCGCGGCGCACGCATCCGCAGTATCTGGGCCGGCTGGTGGGACGGGTGCAGACCTCGGGCAATGTGCCCCGGCTGGTGCGCGTGCTGCGCGCGGCGCTGGAAAAGGTCGATCACCCGCAGTTGCGCGCCGCGCTCGCCAAGGCCGAGGAAACCCTCGCGCGGCAAAAGCTCGACGCCGCCAGGCGGTCGTCCTGACAACAGGAAGCGCGCGGCACGTGGGGGCGCTGACCTTGCGACACCGGTGTCCGGACGTGCCCTGAGCGCGCGACGCAACAAGGCAATGGCTCCCGTTGGCACGCGCGTTTCCAGCCGCCGCAATGGGTGGATAGGGTCCAGGGGGGCTTTCTGCCCCCCTCTGGGCCTGCGGCCCATTCACCCCCCGAGGATATTTGAAGAGCAAAGAGGAGCGCGGGGTTTTGGCACCGGGTTTGGGCACTGGCCAAGGGGGGCGGGATCGGGTAACGCGGCGGCGCAGCATTTCGGGAATGGACCCATGGACCTTCGCAACATCGCCATCATCGCGCATGTCGACCACGGCAAGACGACGCTGGTGGACGCGCTTCTGAAACAATCGGGCGCGTTTCGGGCCGGGCAGGCGGTGGCCGAACGGGCGATGGATTCGAACGATATCGAGCGCGAGCGCGGCATCACCATCCTGGCCAAGGCGACCTCGGTCGAATGGAAGAACCACCGCATCAATATCGTCGACACGCCCGGCCACGCCGATTTCGGCGGCGAGGTGGAGCGCATTCTCAGCATGGTCGATGGTGTGTGCCTGCTGGTCGATGCCGCCGAGGGGCCGATGCCGCAGACCAAGTTCGTGACCGCCAAAGCCCTTGCGCTGGGCCTGCGCCCGATCGTGGTGCTGAACAAGGTCGACAAGCCCGCCGCCGAGCCCGACCGGGTGCTGAACGAGGTGTTCGATCTTTTCGCCAATCTGGGCGCCGATGACGACCAGCTGGATTTCCCGGCGCTTTATGCCTCGGGCCTTGCCGGCTGGGCGGATGCCGATCTGGACGGGCCGCGCCAGGACATGGCCGCGCTTTTCGACATGATCGTGCAGCATGTGCCCGCGCCGAAGCAACTGGCGCAGGCGGATGAGCCTTTCAGCATGCTGGCCACCACGCTGTCGGCCGATCCGTTTCTGGGCCGGATCCTGACCGGCCGGGTGGAAAGCGGGCGGCTGAAGGTTGGCGCGACCCTGAAGGCGCTGTCGCGCACCGGCGAGAAGCTGGAGCAGTTTCGCGTTTCCAAGATCCTTGCCTTTCGTGGTCTGGGCCAGCAGCCCATCGACGAGGCCGAGGCCGGCGATATCGTCACCATCGCCGGCATGTCGAAGGCCACGGTCGCCGATACGCTGTGCGACCCGTCCATCGACACCCCCCTGCCCGCCCAGCCCATCGACCCGCCCACCATCAGCGTCACCTTCGGGATCAACGACAGCCCGCTGGCCGGGCGCGACGGGTCCAAGGTGCAAAGCCGCGTGATCCGCGAGCGGCTGATGCGCGAGGCCGAGATGAATGTGGCGATCCGGGTGGAGGATGCGCCGGGGGGCGAGGCTTTCGTCGTCTCCGGCCGGGGCGAGTTGCAGATGGGCGTCTTGATCGAGAACATGCGCCGCGAGGGGTTCGAACTCAGCATCTCCCGCCCCCGGGTGATCCTGCGCGAGGAAGGCGGGATGACGGTGGAGCCCATCGAGGAAGTCACCATCGATGTCGATGACGAATTCACCGGCGCCGTGATCGAAAAGCTGACCGGCCCGCGCAAGGGCGATCTGGTGGAGATGAAGCCGGCGGGCGTGGGCAAGACCCGCATTGTGGCGCTGGTGCCGGCGCGGGGGTTGATCGGCTATCACGGCGAGTTCCTGACCGACACCCGCGGCACCGGGGTTCTGAACCGCGTCTTTCACGGCTGGGCACCGCACAAGGGGCCAATTCAGGGCCGCCGGCAGGGCGTGCTGATCAGCATGGAGAACGGGGTCAGCGTGGCCTATGCGCTGTGGAACCTGGAAGAGCGCGGCAAGATGTTCATCGGCGCGCAGGAACAGGTCTATGAGGGCATGATCATCGGCGAGCATTCCCGCGACAACGATCTGGAAGTGAACCCGCTGAAGGGCAAGAAGCTGACCAATGTGCGCGCCTCGGGCTCGGACGAGGCGGTGCGGCTGACGCCGCCGACGATCCTGTCGCTGGAACAGGCCATCGCCTATATCGACGATGACGAACTGGTCGAGGTGACGCCAAAGGCGATCCGGCTGCGCAAGCGGCATCTTGACCCGCATGAGCGCAAGCGCCAGGCGCGCGCGGCGGGCTGACCCGGCTGCGCGACAACGGCTGCGGGGACGTCAATCATCTGTGCGCGCTGTCGGCGGATACCCGCCAAGCGGCGGACCGCTGGGGCAGTTTGCAACCGGGACGCCGCCACCACAGGTTCCCTGCTACCCCGCGCCGGCAGGAGCGTCGCGCCGGGACCAGTAACCTTAGGAGCAGACATGACATTCCGCACCACCCTGACCCGCGCGCTCGCCCCTGCGATGGCCGCCGCCACGCTGGCCCTCGCCGCGCCGATGGCCGCCCCCGCGCTGGCCGAGCAGCCTGGCGCCGTTACCATTGGCGATGAGCGGCTGGAGGCTTTCGTGGCTGCGCTGCGGGCCGTGGATCAGCTGGAACAGCAATATACCGCAACGCTGGGCGAGGCCGAGACCGATGCCGAACGCGAGGCGGTGATCGAGGAGGCCAATCAGGCAATGGCGGAAGCCATTGAGGAAACGCCCGGCATGACGTTGGACGACTACGTGGCGATCCTGCAGGAGGCGCAGACCGACCCAGAGCTGACCGCACGCATCATGGCGATGCTGGAAGGCTGAAGCGGGCAGCCCGCGACACGCGTTCCGACACAAGCCTCGGAGCCGATATCACCCAGGAACCGCCCGGCGAGCAGACCGCGCCGGGCGGTTTTTCATGGTCGGGCCTCACCATCCCGGGGGCGAAGTGGCCGCCCCTTCGCCTATCTGGCTTTCACTCTGCCGCATCACGCTTCGGCAGGGCCTGCATGTCCAGCGCCATGCCGCGCCTTTCGGCGCTGTCGATCACTTCCTGACGCAGCGCCTTGTTTCGTTCCAGAAGCTTCTTGAAGCGCGCCTCTTCCAGCGCCAGCAGCGTGCAATGGGTCAGCGCCACCACCTGCCCGCGGCGCGGGCTGCGCTTCAGCAGCGCCAGATGGCCGAACATCTCGCCCCGGCCCAGCCGCTGCTTCTGCCCCGCGCGGGTCAGTTCCACCGCCCCCGAGGCGATGAACCAGACCCGGCGCGGCATCTCGCCCTTGCGCATCAGCACATCGCCCGGGGCCGCATAGACCGCGCGCAACTGCCGGGCAAGTTGCCGGCGCTGGCCGTCGTCCATGTCGGCAAACAGCGGAAACTGGCGTACCAGTTCGCTTTTCTGCACCGCCAGATCCAGCGGCGGGCGCATCGCCAGAAGCTGCCGGCGCTGGGCGATATCGGCCATCAGCGCGGCGCGCAGTTCCGGCCCGATCAGCCCGTCATCGACCAGGGCGGCATACTCGCGTTCCTCCTGTGCCAGCACGATCTGGCGGATCAGCCGGCGTTCCAGCTGCTCGGCATAGCCCGGAAATTGCAGCTTCAGCCCGTCCAGCGCTTTCTCGGTCTCTTCCAGCCGGCGTTCGAGCACATCATGCAACAGGTCGGCGACCCGCTTGCCATGGATGCGGCGGATGCGGGTGTCGATGAAACCGTGCAGGTCACGCAGCACATGGCGCAGCGTCACCAGCCGCTCGAAGCGTTCGGCGGTGTGGTTGCCCAGCGGGCCGGACAGGCGCAGACGGTTGTGCAGGAATTCCTCGAACCGCTGGCCGCGCGCGGCGCGCAGCCGCACCCGCGCGGTGTGCAGATAGGCCAGACGGCCACCGGTGCGCGTGGCCTCGATCAGCCGGTCGGTATCGACCAGCATCCGGTTGGCCAGGCGCGGGGGCAGGATACGTTCGCGGAACTGCTCCAGGATCAGGTCGCGCTCGCGCCCGGCCAGCGCCACCAGACCCAGGGTGATGCGCTCGCGGTCCGGGATCTCGGCAGCCTCCTCGGCCCGATCGACGGCGCGGTCCACCCGTTCGGCAAAGCGCTTGGCCTCGGCGCGCACCGTCTCGCGCGAGAGCCCAAGGTCGCGCGCGGTCTCTGAAACCGTCTCGCGCACCGATTGCAGCGCCACCGCCACCACCTGCGCCGACAGCGCCCGGTCCAGCCGGGTCAGCTTGTCCAGCCCCAGCCAGGCGATGACCAGGCGCAGCGTGGTGCCCTGCACGATCAGCGTGAAGAGCGTGAAGCCGGTGGCGACGATGCCGACCTGGCGCTTGATGTCGGTGGGAATGCGCACGCTTTCGGTAACCGCCAGCGCCAGGGCCAGGGTCACCGCCCCGCGCAAGCCCCCCCACAGGATGGCGGTGCGGTAGCGCGGCTCTACCCTTGGCGACAGGCGCAGCCGGGCCATGAGCGGCAAGAGGCCGAACAGGATGAAGGCCCGCGCCGCCAGCGCCGCCACCACCGTCACCGCCACCATCACCAGATCGAAGGGCCGCACATCGGCAAGAAGCTGCGGGATCAGCAGCGCGGCCAGCACGAAGATCAGCCCGCCCGCCCAGTAGCCCAGCATGTCCCAGGTATCGCGCAGCTTCTTCACCGCCGGCGGCGACAACTGCCCGGGCGCGAGGTAATTCAGCGTCAACCCCGCCGCCACCACCGCGATCACGCCCGAGGTGCGCAGAACCGTCTCGGCCAGGATGAACACCAGATAGGGCAGCGCCACGGTGACCGAGATCTGGCCAAGCGGGTGATCGGCCAGCCGTGCCAGCCCGGCCATCGCCAGCCGCGCCAGGACCCAGCCCACCAGCACCCCGCCCAGCACCAGCCAGGGAAAGCGCAGCAGCGATTCGATGGCGGTGGGGTTGGGGATGCCGAAGGCGACATAGGCGAAGAACAGGCTGAAAAGCGCGATGGCGGCGGCATCGTTGAGCAGGCTTTCCCCTTCGACGATGCGCGCCAGCCGCTGCGGCGCCGGGGTGGCGCGGAAGATACTCACCACCGCCGACGGATCGGTGGTGGAAACGATGGCGCCGATCATCAGGCAGGCCATCAGCGACAGGCCCAGCGCCGGCTGGATGGCGTGCAGCGCATAGCCCACCGCCAGGGTGGAGGCCACCA
>SKNG01000154.1 GCA_007120685.1 Paracoccaceae bacterium
CCGCGCCCTTCGTGCTGGCCGAGCCGGGGCCGGGCCGGGGCACGCTGATGGCCGATATATGGCGCGCCACCCGTTCCGTGCCGGGGTTCCATGCGGCGGCGCGGGTGCATCTGGTCGAGGCCTCGCCCACCCTGCGCGCGGTGCAGGCGGAACGGCTGGCAGGGCTGCCGGTGTCATGGGCCGATACGCTCGACGATTTGCCCGAAGCGCCGCTATGGCTGATCGCCAACGAGTTCTTCGACGCCCTGCCGATCCGCCAGTTCCAGCGCACGGGCGATGGCTGGCGGGAACGGGTTGTCGGGCTTCAGGACGGCCGGCTGGCGCTTGGCCTTGCCCCCCCTGCCCCGCAGCCTGATCTGGCCGACCGGTTGTCGGACACGGCCGAGGGCGATGTGGTGGAAACCCGCCCCGCCGCCACCGCCGCCATGCAGGCCATCGCCCGGCGCATCGCCGCGCATGGCGGGGCGGCGCTGATCGTCGATTACGGCGATTGGGGCAGCCGGGGCAACACGTTTCAGGCGGTGCAGGGCCATGCCCCCACCGACCCGCTGGCCCGGCCGGGGCTGGCCGATCTGACCGCGCATGTCGATTTCCGCGCCCTGGCCCGCGCCGCCCGGCCGCTGGCCCATAGCGCGCCGATCCCGCAGGGCGTGCTGCTGGCCCGGCTGGGGCTTGGCCCGCGCAGCGAGCGGCTGGCGAGCGGATTGCATGGTGAGGCGCTGGAAAACCATCTGGCGGCCACGCGCCGCTTGACCGACCCGGCGGAAATGGGAAACCTGTTCAAGGCGCTCGCGCTGGTTCCCGCGCAGGCGCCGCTGCCGCCGGGGTTCGATCCGGCGGGGAAAGGATGGGATGACGCTTGAAATCCTCACCGCCGACGCGCTGACCCCCCTGCGCCACGGGTTCTTCACCCGGCGCGGCGGGGCGTCCTCGGGCGTCTTTGCGGGGCTGAACTGCGGCGGCGGGTCCGGCGATCAAAGCGAGATCGTCGCCATCAACCGCGCCCGGGTCGCCCAGGCGATGGACGCGCCGCCCGAGGCGCTGACCGGGGTCCATCAGGTGCATTCGGCCAATGTGGCGACCGTCGCCGCGCCCGATCCGGCGCTGCGCGAAACCCGCGCCGATGCGCTGGTCACCGACCGGCCCGGGCCGGTGCTGACGGTGCTGACCGCCGATTGCATGCCGGTGCTGCTGGCCGATCCCCAGGCGGGCGTGATCGGCGCGGCCCATGCCGGCTGGCGCGGCGCGCTGGACGGCGTGCTGGGCGCGACGCTGGACGCGATGGAGGGCCTGGGCGCCGAGCGCGCGCGCATCACCGCCGTCATCGGCCCCTGCATCAGCCAGCGCGCCTATGAAGTGGGGCCGGAACTGCTGGATGCCTTCCTGGCCGAGGACCCGGAAAGCGCCCGTTTCTTCGCCAATGGCGAAGGCGACCGCTACCTGTTCGACCTGCCCGGCTTCGGCCTGGCGCAACTGCGCGCGGGCGGCGTGGGCCTTGCCGAATGGACGCGCCATTGCACTTATTCGCGGCCGGAATTGTTCTATTCCTACCGCCGCTCGGTCCACGAGGGCGCCGCCGATTACGGGCGCCTGATTGCCGCGATCCGATTGTAGCGCGCACCAGCGGCGGGCAAGGCTTTGCGCTTTGAGGATCAGCATCGCCGTGGTATTCTTGACGCTGCGTAAACGGTCCTGGATCGAAAGCGGAGATCATGTCCCTGTCCGAACAGGAATTGGCCGGCCTTCATGCCGACTCGCTCCACGGTAGCACCGGCCGCTTTCTTCTGGACACCTTCGTCCCTTTCTCGTCAGTGAATAGCTATTTTCGTGTCCACGACACCGATCCCCTGGTCTTTTCAGGTACGCCCGTCATCGTGGCGCATAGCAACAACTGGCCACAAGACCTTTCGATTTTCGACGCCGAGACCCGCGACAGACTGTTCGTTGTTCACACGATGGACGATGTCAGCTATGGCACGCTGAACTGAGAAATCGTTGGGGAAACGTTCGCTCGGCAGGCGCTGCGGTTCCGCGCGCAGGACCCGATCCGCGACGATCTTGAACTCTGGAGTTTTCTGTACCGGATCGATCAGGACATTCCGGCGGGCAGTCTGACCGGAATCGACTACAACAGCTTTCAGACCCAAACCGCCCCCGCCGACCTGTCCTGGACCAATTTCTTCAGGGAAACGCCCGAGGATTTCCTGAACCCCCGCACCGATCTGACGCTCTCGATAGAAACGGCAGGCGGTGACGCGATCACGTTTCTGAATGTGGATTTGACGCGGGCAGATGGCGAGACGGAGACCGCTCAGGTGTTTCTGGGCAGCGAGACGTTGGTCGGCAGGGCACCCACTGCGCTTGGGCGGGCGGACGAAGTGATAAGTGTCGATGTCGACCGCGACTACCTGCCTTTGCGCGACGGCACCCCCACAGCCGCCGATGCGCTGGAGGTGTTGCGGCTGGCAGTGGGGCTGGAGCCCTCCTTCGGCCCGGCGACGCCGGAAGCCTATATTGCCGCAGACTTCAACCGTGACGGAGCGGTTACATCGGCGGATGCGCTGAACATCCTGCGCGTCGCCGTAGGGCTGGATAGCGACGTGCAGCCACGTTGGGTGTTCGTCGATGCCGCAGCCGATCTGGCGGCCACCATCACCGGCCGCGATGCGGTGAATTACGAGACCGGCGCGATCCTGTCCGAGGCGCAGGACAGCGTGATGCTGAAGGGCATTCTTCTGGGCAATCTGGACATGTCTGGCTGAGGGCACCCTTCTGCCGCTCTTTTGCGCCGGCATTCCGTTTGCATGCCGGACAACTGCCCACTCCCTGCCACAGTCTCACCGCATGGTCGGGTCATCCTTGTCAGGCGGGTGCAGCGTCAGGCAACGCACCGCGACCAGACATCGGGAGAGGAAAATGAGCAGGAACCGCTGGACCCGTTGGGTGATTCAGGAAAGCGCCAATCCGCGCGTGCCGCTGCCCTGGCAGCGCCAGCGCCCACAGGCCGCCGCCGCGGCCCGGTTGGTGGGTTAAGCGCGCCCCTCGGGGCGGGGCTACGGCCGCCAGCGCCAGCGCGGCCTATACGTCGATCGCGGTGGTGAACAGCACCGCGCGCAACGAAAAGGACGACTGCATCTGCGTCACCCCGGGCAAGCGGGCCAGATACTGGCGGTGGATGCGGGCAAAATCTTCGGTATCCTGCACCACCAGTTTCAACAGGTAATCGGCCTGCCCGGCCATCAGATGGCATTCCAGCAGGTCCGGAATGCGGGCCACCGCGCGCTCGAAGGCGTCCAAAACCTCGTCGCTCTGGCTGTTCAGCTTGATCTCCACGAACACCGTGCTGGGCTTGCCCGCGCGCCGCTGATCCAGAAGCGCAGCATAGCCGGCGATCAGCTTGCTGGCTTCGAGCCGCTGCACCCGCCGGTGGCAGGCCGAGGCCGACAGATTGATCCGTTCGGCCAGATCGGCGTTGGAGATGCGCCCCTCGCGTTGCAGCACATGCAGGATGCGGCGGTCGGTCTGATCTAGCTGCATTGCAGCGCAACATCCTTCGAAAAATGACCAGGCTTGTCAAACTCTCTTTACCCGAAAGCCCGATTCCGCGCAAAGATTCTAAGCCTTTTGCGCAGGATTTCGGCGAAAATGAAGGGTGAACAGGGAGGCTTGCTATGTTGATCGGAAGTGTGAGGGAAATCAAGCCGCAGGAATTCCGCGTGGGTCTGACCCCCGCCGCGGTGCAAGAGGCGGTGGCGGCCGGTCATGAGGTGATGATCGAGGCCGGTGCGGGCATCGGTTCGGGCTTTGACGATGATGCCTATCGCGCCGCGGGGGCC
>SKNG01000193.1 GCA_007120685.1 Paracoccaceae bacterium
GATCGTCGTAATGGCGGCTGAGCGGGTGGCCGGACTGGCCGGTGGCGGTGATGAACACGCTGGCTTCGGGATCGGCCATGTCATAGACGCCGCGATAGCCCGCGCCATGCACGTTCAGGAAAGGTTCCGCCGCGCCCGGCGGCCCGCCCGCCGTGCGCCCGCGCATCAGCGTGTGATCCCCGCCCGAGGTCGACTGGCGGATATTGACGAAGAGCCGCAGCAGCGGCACGTCGCCCAGCACCGTATGGTCATGCGTGGCCTCATGCGACGCGCCCCAGCGCCAGCTTTCCATGTTCGGACCAAAGCGCTGGCGCAGGTCGATCAGCGCGGCATCCAGCGATATCCGCGCCATGTCGACGCAGGTTTCCACCACCGCCGATTGCACCACGTCGCACCAGGCGCTGGCGCCGTCGGTATCGCGGTACACCCGCTCAATGAACACCGGGTCCATGTGGGTGAAGATCTCGGTCAGCGGTCCCAGCCTGTCGCGGATCAGGCGGAACTGCAATTCGCGCATCCAGGCGGCATAGATCAGGGGTTCGGGCAGATGCTCGTTCATCTCGCCGTTCCAGTCGGCCAGCAGCGCCAGCGCCTGCTGGCGCCGGGCCTCGGGCGTGCCGGGCTCGGCGGCCTCGCCCTGGAACCACAGATCGGCGCCGACCAGCGGCAGAAGCGTGCGCGCGGCCTGGCTGACGGTGTCCAGTTGCGCCTCGATGAAACTGTCGCGGGTATGCACCTGGCGCTGGCGCATCAGCCGCACCCAACGCTGGATGCGCTGGCTGTCGCCCCAGTAATGGCTGACATGCAGCGGGAAGGGGCGGTCCAGCGGCTTGTTGTTGGTATGGCCCAGAAGGCCGGTTTCCGGGTTCAGGAAACGCGGATTGGCGCTGTAAGGGAAAAAGCCCTGCCAGCGCGATGCCGCCTCCCAGCCCGGTGCGGGCATGCGGCCCTGGGTGGGGTGGTCGGCATCGCGGCGCGGCATGCGGCCGATCAGTTGCATGGCGATATTGTCGCGGTCCACCACCGTCAGCATCTGCGCCGGTGCGACATGCGCCTCGCCCGCCGCCAGCGCCTGACCGACCGAACCCGCGCGCATCAGCGCCATGGCCGCGCTCATCGAGGTGTCGTCATCGCTCAGCAGCGTCCAGCCCAGGGCCGCCACATGGCCCGGCGGGGTGACGGCGCCGAGGTTGAAATGGCTTCCCGGCAGGACCGGGCCATTTTCCGTCCAGCGCAGGGTGATGGTCACCGGATCGTCGTCGCGCACCCGGATGATCGAGCGGCGGGTCTCGAACCCTGCCCAGCCATCGGGCGTGCGATATTGCTCCGGCGTGGAGGGGTCCAGCTGTTCGATGAACACATCCTGGTCGTCCAGATAGGCCGTGGTCAGCCCCCAGCCCAGCCGTTCGGACCGTCCCACCATCACCGCCGGAATGCCCGGGATGGTGCCGCCGATCACGCCGCCGGTTTCCAGCTCCAACCGCGCCAGATACCAGATCGTCGGTGCCGTGAAGCCCAGATGCGGGTCATTGGCCAGAAGCGCGCCGCCATTGGTGGACCGATCTGGCGCGGCGGCCCAGGCGTTGGAGGCGCCCGCGAGCTCCATGGCGCGGAAGGGCGACAGCGCCGCGCCCTCGCCCGTGCCCGGGGGCGTGTGGGGCATGGCCAGTTGCGCCTCGGTCAGGCCGGGGAACAGGGCGGCGAAATCCGGCAGGGCGGCGACGCCCTGGCCGGGATCGTCGGGGATCAGGTCCCGGGTGCGTTCCTCGCCGATCAGGGCCGAGACGCGCGCCCGGCGCACCTCGGCATCGACATGGCCGGAAAGCTGCAGCCCCATCAGCTTGATCAGCGCGATGGAGTCGGTGGGCGTCCAGAGCGCGATCTCGCCCGGGAACAGGAAGAACTCCGGCGCGCCCCGGCCCAGTGCGCGTTCGTTCACCCGGCTCAGCCAGGCGTTGACGCCGCGCGCATAGGCCTCCAGCGCGGCGCGGGTATAGGCGTCTTGCGCGCTGACCGAGCGGCGCGCCAGTTCGTAGATATCCAGCCGGCGCAAGAGTTCGTCGGTGCGCAGGGTGCGGGGCCCGAAGACCTCGGACAGTCGGCCCTGTGCAGTGCGGCGCAGCAGCGTCATCTGCCACAGCCGGTCCTGGGCATGGGCAAAGCCCAGGCCGAAGAACACATCCGTGTCAGCCTCGCCAAAGATATGCGGCACGTTATGGGTGTTGCGCGCGATCTCTACCGGCGCCTCGATACCGGCCAGCCGCAGGGTGTTGTCATAGGCAGGCATCGATCGCGACAGGAAGAAATACAGCCCGCCCGCCGTGACCACGAAGATCACCACCAGCGTGGTGGCGATGCGCAGAAGCCAGCGAAACAGCGTCGGCATGGGCGGGGCGGCCTTTCGGAACCTGTGGTCTGGGCGGGGCCGGGTGCGGGTGCCGTTTCGGCGGGATTGTTGACCTTGCCCCCGGCATCGTTTCCTATGCCCTTGCGCGGGCAAGCGCAAATCAAACGAATTTGGGGGCGGTCAATGGCACGGGTGGCGTTTCTGGGGCTGGGGGTGATGGGCTATCCCATGGCCGGACATCTGGCAAAGGCGGGCCATGAGGTCACGGTCTATAACCGAACGGCGGCCAAGGCCGAGAAATGGGCCGGCGAGCATGGGGGACGGGCCGCGCCCACGCCCTGCGCGGCGGCGCAGGGGGCTGAATTCGTGATGGCCTGTGTGGGCAATGACGCCGATCTGGCCGCCATCTGCCGGGGCGATGACGGGGCTTTCGCCGGCATGGGCCGGGGCGCGGTGTTCGTCGATCACACCACCGTGTCGGCGCAGATCACCCGGGCGCTGGCGGGAGAGGCGGGTGAGGCCGGGATCGGTTTTGTCGATGCGCCGGTATCCGGCGGGCAGGCGGGCGCCGAAAACGGCGTCCTGAGCATCATGTGTGGGGGCGCAGAGGGGGATTTCGCCGCCGCCGAGCCGGTGATGGCGGCTTACGGGCGGTCGGTGAAGCGGCTGGGCGAGACCGGCGCGGGGCAGATCGCCAAGATGATGAACCAGATCTGCATCGCCGGGCTGGTGCAAGGCCTGTCCGAGGCGCTGCGATTCGGCGAGATGGCCGGCATGGACGGGCGCGCGGTGATCGAGGTCATCCAGGGCGGCGCGGCCGGGTCCTGGCAGATGGCCAACCGGCATGAGACGATGCTGGACGGCAAGTTCGACTATGGTTTCGCGGTGGACTGGATGCGCAAGGATCTGGGTATCTGCCTCGCGCATGGCGACGAGATCGGCGCGCCCCTGCCGGTCACCGCGCTGGTCGATCAGTTCTACAAGGAGGTGCAGGCGATGGGCGGCGGGCGCTGGGATACCTCGTCGCTGATCGCGCGGTTGCGCAAGCTGTCGGATGGCTGACAGCATGACGGACCGTGAGACGCTGGAGCGGCGCATCGCGCAGGGGCGGGGGGACGCGCCGGCCGATCTGGTGCTGCGGGGCGGCCGGGTCTGGTGCATGGTCACCGGCGCGCTGATCCCGGGCGATGTGGCGATCTGCGGCGATACGGTGGTCGGCATCGGCGCGGATTACGATGGCGCCCGGGAGATCGATGTGACGGGCAAGCGGCTGGTGCCGGGTTTCATCGACACGCATCTGCATGTGGAATCCTCCTGCATCACGCCCTATGAATTCGACCGCTGCGTGGCCCCGCGCGGGGTGACCACGGCAATCTGCGACCCGCATGAGATCGCCAATGTCGCGGGGCTGGCGGGGCTCCGCTATTTCCTCGAAGCGGCCTCGCGGATGGTGATGGACCTGCGCGTCA
>SKNG01000260.1 GCA_007120685.1 Paracoccaceae bacterium
AATGCCAGTCCAACACCTGCCCGGTGGGTGTCTGCACCCAGGACGAGCGCCTGCGCGACAAGTTCAACGGCTCTCCCGAGAAGGTGGTGAACCTGATCACCTTCTACGCGCAGGAGGTGCGGGAGATCCTCGCCTCGCTCGGCGCCCGGTCGATTGACGAGGTGATCGGCCGCGCCGATCTGCTGACCCAGGTCAGCCGGGGGGCGGCGCATCTGGATGACCTGGACCTGAACCCGCTGCTGATTACCGTCGATGGCGCCGACCGCATCCGCTATGACCGCGACAAGCCGCGCAATGCGGTGCCCGATACGCTGGATGCCGAGATCATCCGCGATGCCGCGCGGTTCTTCGAGGATGGCGAGAAGATGCAGCTGTCCTACGCGATCCGCAACACGCATCGCACCGTGGGCACGCGCGCATCCAGCCATATCGTGCGGCGCTTCGGGATGAACAATTCCCTGCAGCCGGACCATCTGACGGTCAAACTGGCCGGCAGCGCGGGCCAGTCGTTGGGTGCTTTCGCCGTGCGCGGGCTGAAGCTGGAGGTGTTCGGCGATGCCAACGACTATGTCGGCAAGGGCCTCTCTGGCGGGCTGATCGTGGTGCGCCCGCGCATGACCTCGCCTCTGAAGCCGCAGGACAACACCATCATCGGCAACACCGTGCTCTACGGGGCCACGGGCGGCAAGCTCTTTGCCTCGGGCCGGGCGGGCGAGCGGTTCGCGGTGCGCAATTCCGGCGCGCATGTGGTGGTCGAGGGCTGCGGGTCCAACGGTTGCGAATACATGACCGGCGGGGTGGCGGTGATCCTGGGCGAGATCGGCGCGAATTTCGGCGCCGGCATGACCGGGGGCATGGCCTATCTCTATGACCCGGAAGGCCGGGCCGAGGGGCTGATCAACATGGACTCGCTGGTCACCTGCCCGGTGACGGTTGATCACTGGGAAGCGCAGCTGAAAACCCTGATCGAGCAGCATGCGGCCGAGACCGACAGCCCGCGCGCGCAGGAAATCCTGCGCCGCTGGGATGTGGAGAAGGCGCATTTCCTGCAGGTCTGCCCGAAGGAAATGCTGGTGCATCTGCCGCACCCGCTGGTCATCGAGCCCTCGGCGATGCCGGCCGAGTGACCGAAAAAAGCGGGGCGCCCGGTTCTGGTTCGCCCTTCTGGCGCCCCGCCATTCGGGCTATCCCGGCGCCTGTGATGCGCGCGGGAAAGCGCGTTCGAACGCGCTTGGCACGGGCCTTCGAAGGCCCGTTTTCCGCGATACCCCGAGGGGCGTTCGCGTGCCTTCGGCTTCCCCCTGCTTCGATCGCGCCTTGGCCCGGCTCAGCCCTCGCGGCGGCCGTCAGGATGGCGCGTTCCCTTCACCGCGCCAGGCGCGCCGGTCTGGAAATCGCTTTGCAGATAAGCCAGCAGCTCATCTGTCGACACCACCTTGGCCACGGTGCCGGCGGCAACCTTCAGCGTGATCTCGTGGTTATCGGTAGCCGTCGCCACGGCGTCACCCAGCACCACCACGTCATAGCCGCGCGAATTGCCGGCATAGGCGGTGCTGAGCACGCATTCATCCGTCCACAGCCCGGCAATGACGATGGTGTCGATATCCAGCGCCTTCAGCTTCTCGTCCAGATAGGACCGCCCCTCGGCATCGAAGGTCCAGAACATGTCCAGATGCTTGCCGTGATAGAACCAGCCCTCGGCGCGCTCAGTGTCGGTCGGCGCGATCTCGGCCAGCGGCTCCAGTCCGGCTGCGCCGGTGAAGACATAGACGGCGTTTTCGGGGTTATCCGGGTTCAGCCCGCGCGGGCCATACCAACGGTCCATGGCGTTCGATATGCCGTCATCGAAGCGCCGGCTCCAACTGCTCCAGGCGATGCAGGCCGCCTCGCCCCTGTCGCGCAACCCGCGAAACGCCTCGACCAGCCGGATCAGGTTGGGCAGGATGCCGCCGGCATAGGGGCGGTATTCCTCCTGGCAGTCGTCCATCAGCAGGGCGATCCGGCGCGGGCGATCCTTCAGGTCATAGGCCGCACGGAACGATAGCGGCATGCCGTTTGGCCCGTCCGGCGTGCTGGAAAAGTTTGGCATCGGTTCCTGCGCGATGGCCATGTCGCGATGCGGGCGCGGCGCGGCCAGGGCCTCGCGCAGGGTGCGGATCGGATTGTCGTCGCTCTGCATGCTGGGCGCTTCCTTTCTGCTGATCGGATACGCCGTGACCTAGGGCGCAAACCAGCCACGGCGAAGCGAGGAACGCACAAGCGGCAGGCCATGTCAAAGCACAAGGGACGCGCCGCCCCGGACAGGTCAGCTCCACCAGCCCGACGACCGGATTGTGCCCGTATTCCCGCGCGCAATTCGGGCAGGTGGTATAGAAAAAGAACACCCGCCCGGGTTCATGCCCCTGCTCGCGGGCCAGGGCCTCCATTTCCTTGCACCACTGCCCCGCTTGCCGATACGGGCCGTCAAAGCAGCGGGTCAGGAAATCGCCGCTCAGCGTCGTCATCTCCTCGCCTTCCACCGGGCGGGTGACATGGAACAGATGCTCGGCCGAAAAGGCCGACAGGTCGCGCGACAGCACCAGATGATGCGCCGGGTCGAAGGCCCCGGCGGCCTGCCCGCGCGCCAGCACGCGGGCCATCACCCGGCCCATGTTCAGCGGAATATGCGCCATGCTGCGGGTGGTGGCGCGCATCACCGGCAGGTCGCGCAGATGCAGCGTCACGCCGTCCCAGCCGGCCTGGTTGAACCGTGGGCAGCATCCGGCGGGGTTGTCGCTGGTATCGAAACGGGGAAGGGCATTGGTCTGCATTCAGGCCTCCATCGCTTTGGTCGGACCTTGTAGCGGGGATCGGCAGGCAGCGCCTTGATCAGATACCACGTCCGGCTCTTGCCGCTGGATGACGGGTTTTTCGCCATCGGCGCCTGCGTCTGCGCCTGCGCCTCGGGCAGGGCGTGGCCGGGGACAGGGCAACCAGAGCGCGTCCGGCTTTGTCATTGACCGTCAGGCGGCAAGCTGCAACGATCATCAAACATACGCTCGATATCCGGAAAATCTGATGTCCTGCCACCTGTGGAGTGACTTGACCGCGCCCGAACTGGAGGAACTGGCAGGCGACACCGCGGTGGCGCTGCTGCCGGTTGGCGCGATCGAGCAGCACGGGCCGCATCTGCCGCTCAGCACCGATGCCACATTGGCCGAGGGCATGGCGCTGGCGGCGGCAGAGAGGGTGCAGGCGGCCACGGTGCTGGTGCTGCCGACGGTGGCGGTGGGAAAATCCGACGAACACCGCGGCTTTCCGGGCGTGCTGAGCCTGGACGGCGCCACCCTGCAGGCGGTGCTGATGCAGATCGGCCGCAGCGTGGCGCGATCCGGCCTGCGCCGGCTGGTGTTTCTGAACGCCCATGGCGGCAATGTGCCGGTGCTGCAACAGGCGATCAGGGCCTTGCGGATAGAGGAAGGGCTGTTCTGCGTCAGCGCCGGCTGGATGAGCATGGGCTTCCCCGAGGGCCTGCTGTCGGCGCAGGAGATGCGCGACGATATCCATGCCGGTCTGATAGAGACGGCGGCGATGCTGCATTTCCGGCCCGATCTGGTGAAAATGGCACTGGCGCGCGATTTCGTGCCCGCCTCGCGCGCCGTGGCCGAGGGCAATTCGGTGCTGCGCCTGCTGGGGCCGGTTTCGGCGGGCTGGATGATGCGGGACCTGAACGCCGATGGCGCGGCCGGCAATGCCGCCGCCGCCACGGCCGAGACCGGGCGGCAGATCGTCGAACACGCCGCCGCGCGCTATGCCACGCTGCTGGAAGAGGTC
>SKNG01000341.1 GCA_007120685.1 Paracoccaceae bacterium
CGCGCGTGGCCCATAGCAGATTGGTCAGAAAGGCGCGGGGGTTATAGTCGCGCAGGCTGGCGCTGTCGGACAGCCCGCCGGCAAAGACCTTCGCGCGCCCGGCGAATTCGGCCTTGCGCGGGGCGAAGAGATGGCCATGCACCCGCGCGCCGCTGACCGCGCCCAGCCAGTCCTCGAAATCCCGGAACACCTCGGCAAAGCCCTGAAACACCGAATAGGGCTCTGCCGTCCGGCCGTTCTCATGCCCCGGCAGCGGGAACCGGCTGACCATGTACAGCCCCGGCCGCCCGCGCGTTCGCTGCTGCGTGGCGCGGGCGAAATGGCGGTCGATCCGGCTGGGCTGCGGTTCGGCCTGCGGGGCGGGGGCGTCGCGCCGCTCGGACAGGAAATGCGCGTAAAGCCGGTCGGCGCCGGGCCAGACCTTGCGCGCCATGAAACAGTCGGACCGGCGCAGCAGTTGCAGATGGTCGTCATAGAACACATGCGGCTTGCCCTGATGGTCGAACTTGCCCAGCGTCAGCGAGCGGCTTTCGATGCGCCGGCCATGCAGCCGCGCGAGCGTCTGGAAATAGCTTTCATCCGGGATCCAGGTGCGGCGGAAGTAACGGTCGAAGCCCGGCGCATCGGGGTCGTTCAGGATCGCGCTGAGCGTCTGGCGGGTCAGGCACCACCATTGCGAGCCGATATGCGGCGCCAGCCCCTGCGGCAGATTACGGCGCAGGCCCAGGCGGCGTTGCAGGTCGACGCTGCGGTCGAACAGCCATCTGTTGCGCTTGTAGGCGAAGGGGAAATACAGCGTGAAGCGTTCCTCGGACAGCCCGCCCTTGGTCCAGTTCACATCGGCAACGCTGACCGATTCGATGAAATCGGTATCGCCATGGCGCGCCAGATAGCCCGCCAGATGCGAAACCGGGCGCAGCGGCAGGCAGGCGCCGGAAAGCGTGTAGACATGGCGCACCTGCGGGAAGCTGTCCAGCATCAGCCGCGCCGCCCGGGACATCGCCTTGACCAGCGACCAGGTGCCCCATTCGCAGGCCACCCGGGGCGCGAAACGCACAGCCGGCAGGTCGGCCAGCGCCGCCTCCAGCCCCTTGCGGGCCTCGGCCGGGCTGCGGGCATCGACATGGATTACCACCGGGCTGCCGGCTGCGGCCAGATAGCGCGCCACCTGCGCCGTGCGATGCAGCGCATCATGCACCAACAAGACGAAGCCCAGTTCCGCGCTCATGCCCAGCTGCCCTTGGACATCAGGCCCATGATTTCCAACTGGCGCCAGTTGATGAAGCGTTCCGACCAGTTGGTCCACAGATCCGCGCCCTCAGCCAGCCCCTCGGCATAGGCGCGGTATTCGCGGCTGGCGCCGTAATGCTGACCGCGCTGCAATTCCTCCTGCGCCTTGGTGCCCAGCGTTGCCAGGAATTTCGCGTGCAGCAGGCAGCCCGAGGCCTTTTCGCCGCCCCGCGCCTCGTACACCAGGTTCAGCCCGCGCGGCAGCAGCATATGGGTGGAACTGACAAAGACATGCCCGCGCTGCCATTTCACCAGCGGCACCTTGTTCAACGCCGGCGCGTCCTGCGGGCTCTCGGCAAAGAAGGCCCGGGCGCGGGGGCCGCCCTGGATCCACAGGTTGCGGTAGCGGGGGTTGCGGGTGATGGTGTAATTGGCGCTGTCGAACCAGGCCGCGATCTCGAACGGGTTCTGCCCCTCCAGACAGGGCTGACCGGCCACCGCGCCCTTGGGGTACATGTCCAGCAGCAGGGTGCCGAAGGACCGGATGCCGCTGTCATCCAGCCAGTCGGTCAGCGCCGGCAGCGGGCGGGTATCGCAGAACGGATAGACCAGAAACTCGTCGGTATCGACGACCAGCGCCCAGCGGCCGTGCGCATGGCGCGAGAGCAGGTGGTTGACCCAGTCCATGCCGAAATTCGCCGCCTTGTAGCTGGCCTGCGTCCCCCAGACCGAGCAGTCGGGCTGATCGGCAAGGTATTCGCGCGAGCCGTCGTCCGAGCCGTTGTCGACGAACAGGAAATGCCCGATGCCCATGTCGCGGTAGTATTTCAGGAACCAGGGCAGGCGCACCCGTTCGTTGCGCAGGGTGCACAGCAGCAACCGGGCGTCTGGCGCCATGCCGGCGGTCCGGTCGGCCACAGGCTGCAGGTTGCGCCCGGCGGCGCGGGCCCGCCGCAACCAGCCCGTCCGCAGCCGCCGCAACCGCCATGTCGAAACCAGCCCCAAGAACGCCCCATTCCGCAAACAGGCCCGATGCACCGGGCCCCTGTATCCCGTCTAGACCCTAACGAATCGCTTTTGAATCCCCAACATGTCCCTCACGCCCATTCCCCGCGTGACATGATCCCCTCTGCCTCCAGCTGCCGCCAGCCCAGATAGCGGGTCGAGGCCTCGCACCACAGGTCCGGCGCCCCGGTCAGCGCCTCGTGATAGGCGTCGAACACGCCCGGCTCGCCGAAATGCTGGCGCCGCAGCCGTTCCTCGGCGGATTTCTCCACCACCTGAGGCAGGAACTTGGTGTGCAACAGCACCCCGCTCAGCTTTTCGCCGCCGCGGTCGTCATAGATGGCCCTGTTCATGGCGGGCGGCAGGATCGAATGAGTGGAGTTCAGATAGACATGCCGGCGGTTCCAGCGCACCAGCGGCACCTTGGTCAGCGTCGGCCCCCGCCGCGGCCGGTCGTGCAGGAACACGCGCGAGCGCGGCCCGCCCTGGATCCACAGCGCCTCCAGCCCTTCCTTGCGGGTGATCGTGTAATTGGCGAGGTCGAACCATTCCAGCACCTCCAGCGGGTCCTGGCCGGCGCGATAGGTCCGGGCATCCAGCGCGCCCCTTGGGTAAAGCTCCAGCATCAGCGCGCCCAGCGCGCAGTCGCCCCGCGCCGCCAGCCAGTCTGTCAGGGCAGGCAGCGGGCGGGTGTCGTGATGAGGGTAGAGCAGCAACTCATCGGCATCCACGGTCAGGCACCAGCGCCCGTGGCCATGCCGGATCAGCAGCCATTGCAGCCAGTCCTGTCCGAAACGCGACGCGCGGTAACTGGCCCGGGTATGCCAGACCGAGGCATCGGGCTGATCCAGCAGCATCTCCCGCCCGCCATCATCGCTGTCGTTGTCGACGAACAGGAAATGCCCCACCCCCAGCGCCCGGTAATGCGCCAGAAAATGTGGCAGCCGCAGCGCCTCGTTGCGCAGACAGCAGAACAGGGCCACATCACCCGGCCGGATCGCCCGCGTCCGGTCTGCCAGACAGCGCATCTCGCGCCGCGTCCACAGCGCGCGCATCAGCCGGTTCTGGCGCTTGCGCCGCCAGCGCCAGGCCTCTCGCAGCGCGCGCAGCCGCTTCATGCCATCCTTGCTCCTGCACTTTCCTTGTCATCTTGCCACAAATACTCGCGGGGGTGAATTCGCGCTTGGCACAAGCGCGAAGAGGGGGCGGCAGCCCCCTCCCCCAGCCCGTCACAGGCGCATCCGCTATTGAGCAGCCTGCCGCATCGCCACCATGTCGAACAGGAATTCCTCCAGTTCCTCGCGCAGTTCGTCCCGCGCCAGGCCAAAGGCCAGCGTCGCCTGCAGGAACCCGGCTTTCGACCCGCAGTCATAGCGCTGCCCCTCGAAACGAAAGCCACGCACGTTGCCCGCCCGCGCGATTTCCTGCGCAATGGCATCGGTCAGCTGGATCTCGCCGCCTGCGCCGGTCTGCTGACTGTCCAGATGCGTAAGGACCTGCGGCGACAGGATGTAGCGGCCGATCACCGCCAGGTTCGACGGCTCGGTGCCCGGGGCGGGCTTTTCCACCATGCCGCGCACCGGCAGCACCGGGCAGATCCCGGCCGGCACGTCCAGCACGCCATAGCTCGATACCCTGTCGGCAGGCACTTCCATCGCCGCCACCATGTTGCCGCCGCTTTCGGCATACGCCTCGACCATCTGCTGCAGGCAGGGTTTGTCGGCGGCGATCACGTCATCGGGCAGAAGCACCGCAAAAGGCTCATTGCCGATCAGATGGCGCGCGCACCATACCGCATGACCCAGACCCAGCGCCTGATGCTGACGCACATAGGCAATCGCGCCGGAATCCATATAGGTCTCGCGCAGCACCTTCAGCAGCGCCGTCTTGCCCTTGGCCGCCAGCGAGGCCTCCAGTTCCGGCGCGTGGTCGAAATAATCCTCCAGCGCGCCCTTGCCACGCGAGGTAACGAAGATGAATTCCTCGATCCCGGCGGCGCGGGCTTCGTCGATGGCGTATTGAATCAACGGCCGGTCGACCAGGGTCATGATCTCCTTCGGCACCGCCTTGGTCGCGGGAAGAAACCGCGTGCCCTGACCGGCCACGGGGAAAACGGCTTTCTTGACTTTGTGCTGCATGGGCCTTCCTCACCTATCCTGCCTGTGGCGGAGTATCCGTCGCTGCCGCAATATCTCGGTAACCATTCGGGCAGCTTCGTGGCACAACCTTGAAGGGAAGCAGGTGATTGTCGGACCGTTTTCAGGCGGGAAACAATCAAGGCCCTCAGCGCAGCACCACCCCCGGCGCGCGGACAACGAAGAACGGGTTTTCATAGCCCGGCTTGCCATAGGTCAGCGGCTTGGCGTCGTTCAGCCGCAGCACCTCGGCGCCGGCGCCCTGCGCCACGGCATGACCGGCGGCCGTGTCCCATTCCATGGTGCGACCAAGGCGCGGATACAGATCGGCCTCGCCCGCCGCCACCAGACAGAATTTCAGCGACGACCCGGCCGAGTTGAAATCGGCCACGCTGTAGCGCGCGATGTACTCGTCGGTCGCCTGATCGCGGTGCGATTTCGACGCCACCACCACCAGCGCCGCGTTATCGGGCACCCGCACTGCCAGCGGCGTCACGGCGCCGGGTTCAGCGCCGAAGGGCGCGGCCTCCTCCACGCTCTGCCCATTGGCGCGGGTATAGAAAAGCCGTTCGCGCGCCGGGGCATAGACAACACCGCGTTGCGGCACGCCACCTTCCACCAGCGCGATGTTGACGGTGAAATCGCCGCGCCGCTGGATGAATTCCTTGGTGCCGTCCAGCGGGTCCACGATGATGAAACGATCCGCCTGGCGGGCATGGCTGGCGGCCTGTTCCTCGGTCACGATCAGGATATCGGGGAAAGCGGCGCGCAGCCCGTCAGCGATCAGCGCGTCGGCGGCCTCGTCGGCTTCGGTCACCGGGCTGTCGTCGGCCTTGGTGCGGGTGGCGAAATCGGGGCTGTGGTAGACCTGCATGATCCGCGCCCCGGCCTGCAGCGCCAGGGCCCGGAACACCTGTTCGACCTTGTCATGAAATGCTGTCATTCGAACCCTCGCTATTCTCTTCGCGCAAATGTCATCGGTTCCCCGCATTTCCGCCCCTTTCCGGGCGCATCCATGCAGGTTGATCGATCACGGCGCAACGCCTAACCTGATGCATGCGAAAAGGGAACGGCGCCAGAATCGGCACCAGAACACGGCACCGGGACAGCAAGGAAGGCCAGATGCTCGGCAACCCCACAAGACGCTCTGCCGCCGCCCGGGCATTCACGCTGTTCGAACTCAGCTTTCACGCCGCAGTCCGGCTGATCCGGAAAAGCCACGGCAATGCCATCATCGGCCTGGGCATCAACATCGCCCAGACGCTGATCCTGGTGGTGGTGTTCTATGCGATGTTTCTGCTTCTGGGCTTCACCTCGCGCGGGATCCGCGGCGATTTCCTGCTTTTCGTGATGACCGGGATCTTCCTGTTCATGTGCCATGTGAAGGCCATGCAGGCGGTGGTCGGCGCCGAGGGGCCGACATCGGCGATGATGAAACACGCACCCATGAACACCATGGTGGCGATCGTCGCGGCGGCGCTCAGCCAGCTCTACATCCAGCTTCTGTCGATGTTCGTGGTGCTGTTTCTCTACCACGCCATCTGGCAACCGCTGGAGGTGCACAACCTGCTGGGCGTGCTGCTGATGCTGCTCTTGTCATGGTTCTCCGGCGTTGCCATCGGCATCGTGTTTCTGGCCATCAAGCCCTGGGCGCCGGCGGCGGTGACGCTGATGTCGCAGATCTACGCGCGGGTAAACATGGTCGCCTCTGGCAAGATGTTCGTGGCCAGCATGCTGCCGGGTTTCCTGCGCGTCTATTTCGACTGGAACCCGCTGTTTCACACCATAGACCAGGCGCGGGGCTTTGCGTTCCTGAACTATACCGCAACCACCACGTCATGGACCTATCCGCTGATGATCACGGCGGTGGCGCTGGTCATCGGCATGATGGGCGAGTTCTACACCCGCCGGCGTGCCTCGCTCAGCTGGGGCGCAAAGGCCTGACACGCCCGCAAGGGACGATAGGGAGAAAGCCTGCCATGCGCATTATGTTGTCCATCCTCGCCGCAACCTTTCTGGCCTGGCCCGCCGCCGCACTGGCCGACAGCTTTCCGGCCCTGCACCGGGTTGTCGGCGTCGCGCATGACGATGTGCTGAACATCCGCACCGAACCCAATGCGCGGGCCCAGATCATCGGCAGTTTCGCGCCCGACGAGCGCGGGATCGAGGTGATTGCCCTGGCCGACAACGGGCGCTGGGGGCTGGTCAACACTGGCGAACGGTCCGGCTGGTCGCACATGCGCTATCTGGCCCGCGACATGGAGGGCAGTTGGCGTGACGGCACCCATCCGCTGGGCTGTTTCGGCACCGAACCCTTCTGGCGGCTGGATCTGTTCCTACCCGGCCATCAGGCCGAGTTCTTCGGCCTGCACGACCCCGAGGCCGAGGGCGGGTTCGAACTGGTCACCGACGCCGGCGCGCTGCCCGCCACGCGCTTTCCACCGACCCTGGCGGTGCCATTTTCCGGCACGCGCGAGGGCATGGCGGTGATGCGGGGCGAGGCCTGCAACGACGGGATGAGCGACCGGGATTACGGCATTTCGGTGCTGCTCTACTGGCGCGGGGACACCGAGGGGCTGTCCGGCTGCTGCGCGTTGAACTAAGCGCGCGGGACTGGCAGAAAGGGACGCGGTGCGGGTCTGGCCCGCGCATCAACCGCGTGAAGGAAAACCCTTGCACCCCTTCTGCAACGAAACAGCCCAGCGGCGCCGGCAGCGCCGCACACGGCGATGACCCGCTCGCCTGCCCTGCTGGGCACGCTTTGCGTTATCGGCGCCTCGGCAGGCTTTACCTTGAACGACATGGCGGTAAAGGCCCTGTCCGAGGACATGGCGCTGCATCAGGTCATCCTCTTCCGTTCGATCATCGGCCTGGCGCTGCTTCTGTTGATCGTCATCCCGCTGGCCGGCGGGATGGCGCAATTGCGCACCCGCCGACCGTTCGTGCACATGCTGCGCGGCCTGATGGTGCTGTCGGCCAATTTCTGCTTCTTCATGGCGCTCGCCGCGATGCCGATCGCCGAAGCCACGGCAATCTTCTTCGTCAGCCCGCTTGTGATCACCGTGTTCTCGGTGATCTTTCTGGGCGAAACCGTGGGGCCGCGCCGTTGGCTGGCCGTGCTGATCGGCTTTCTGGGGGTGTTGATCATCATCCGCCCGGGCACCGAGGCCTTTACCCCCATCGCGCTCTTGCCGCTGCTGGCCGCCACCTTCTATGCCGCGCTGCACATGATGACCCGTGTCATCCGCGTGACCGAAACCGCCGTCACCATGGGCTGGTACATCCAGCTGATGTTCCTTGTGGTGTCCATCGGGGTGGGGCTTTCCATCGGCGACGGACGCTTCGATACCGGCGCCGGGCAGACGCTTTCCTTTCTGACCCGCGCCTGGGATTGGCCGGCTGACAGCGCGTGGTTTCTGCTGCTTCTGACCGGGATCGGCAGCGCGCTGGGCGGGGTGCTGATTTCGCAGGCCTACAGGCTTTGCGAGGCGGCGCTTGTCGCCCCGCTGGAATATATCGCCATGCCGATGGCCATTTTCTGGGGCTTCGTCGTCTTCAACGAACTGCCCGATGCCGTTTCATGGCTCGGCATTGTTCTGATCGTCGGTGCCGGGCTTTTCATGATCTGGCGGGAAACCAATGCACGGGAAGCCGCATGAGCCAATAATGGCTCATTTTCTTGCCGGATTAAGAAAGGGCAATTGCAATGCACCCGCCGCTGATCTATCCCTCTTGGCAACAATATTGGAGAGGGCAGAATGATCGATCTTGAAGACCTGTCGATGAAGGAGCTGAAGCAGCTTCAAAAAGACGTGGATGCGGCCATAAAGGGCTACAAGGAGCGCGAGCGGCGCAAGGTTCTGGCAGAGGTAGAGGCCTTCGCCCGCGACCGCGGATTGACCGCCACCGATCTGAAGGCGCTGCTCGGCCGCAGCCGTACCGGCTTGCCGGCGAAATATGCCAACCCCGCCAATCCGTCGCAGACATGGTCCGGACGCGGCCGCCGTCCGCGCTGGGTGGAAGCGGCGCTGGCCGATGGCAAGACGCTGGACGACCTGAGTATCTGACCGGCGCTGACCTTTGCGGTTGAGGCCGGTCATAAGCCATGCCGCAGGAGTGTGGACCCTGGCGGGCGAACGCCACCTTGGCCTGATCGCGGCCGGGGTGGCATTCTTCGCCATGCTGGCAATCTTTCCCGCCATCGGCGCGCTGATCGCCCTTACCGGACTCTGGACAGATCCGGAGACGGTATCAGAACTGCTTGAAACCACGTCCGATTTCCTGCCGGATGAGGCGTTCGGGCTGATCGCCCAGCGCGCCGATACGTTGGTTACAACCACCAGCACCACGCTGGGCCTGACCTCGGCGGTATCGCTTCTGGTGGCGCTATGGTCGGCGCGGCTGGGCACCGGCGCGCTGGCCGAGGGGCTGACCGCCATCTATGGCGGCACGCCGCGCGGCGGGGTCTGGGGGGCGGTGATCGCGCTGATGCTGACCGGCCTGATGATCGGCGTGGGGCTGGTCGCCATTGTCGCCATGCTGGTCGTGCCGGCAATTATGGCCATCGTCGGTATGTTCATCAACGAGGGCCAGTTTCTGCTGATCATCGCCGAAATCATTCGCTGGGCGGTGGCGCTGGCCTCGCTGGTTGTGGGGCTGGGCATTTTCTATCGCTACGGCCCAAACCGCCCGCATGGCCGGCGCAGCCCGTTCCTGTCTCCTGGCCTTTTTCTGGCGATCGGTTTGTGGACCGCCGCATCGCTGGCCTTCACTTTCTACATGGCGAATTTCGGCAATTATGACGAGGTCTATGGCTCGATCGGCGCCGCCATCGTGCTGATGCTGTGGTTCTATCTTTCCGCCTATGCGGTGTTGTTGGGCGCGGCGCTCAATCAGCGGCTGGAAGCGCGAGAGGCAACCGGAAGCGATCAGCCCATCGACGGATAGAACCGTCCTGCCGGCGACAGGGTAAAGATATCCACCCCGCTTGCCGTTACCCCCACCGAATGTTCGAACTGTGCCGAAAGCGCGCGGTCTCGGGTAATCGCCGTCCAGTCGTCGGCCAGAACCTTGGTTTCCGGTCGGCCCAGATTAACCATCGGTTCGATGGTGAAGAACATGCCCTCTTCCAGCGTCGCCTCCCGCCCCGGCCGGCCGTAATGCAGCACGTTCGGCGGCGCATGAAACACCCTCCCCAGCCCGTGCCCGCAGAAATCGCGCACCACCGACATGCGCTGCGCTTCCACATAGGCCTGAATGGCATGGCCGATATCGCCGAAGGTATTGCCGGGACGTACCGCCTCGATCCCCTTCATCAGCGCGTCATGGGTGACCTTCACCAGCCGCTCGGCAAAGGGCTTCGGCCGCCCGGCGACGAACATGCG
Source organism: Paracoccaceae bacterium (assembly GCA_007120685.1). GTDB lineage: Bacteria > Pseudomonadota > Alphaproteobacteria > Rhodobacterales > Rhodobacteraceae > Pararhodobacter. The sequence goes on from SKNG01000341.1 coordinate 9,755, forward strand.
CGAGGTGTCGCCGAACCAGCCGTCCACGATGACTGTCACATCGATATTCAGGATATCGCCGTCGATGAGCACATCATTGCCGCGCCCGCGCCCCTCGTGCTTGCTGGGCGGGATGGGGCTGCCGGGGATGCCGTGGCAGACCACGTGATTGACGCTGATGCAGCTGGCATGCTGATAGCCGCGGTAGCCGATGGTGGCGGAGGTGGCGCCATGCGCGGCAACCATCTCGGTGATCAGGCGGTCCAGTTCGCCCGTGGTCTGGCCGGGAAAGACATGCTCGGCGATGTCGTCGAGGATCCGCGCGGCGACCTGGCCTGCGCGATGCATGCAGGCGAAATCCTCGCGCGCATGAATGCGGATGCCCTCGCGCGTGGTCCTGCCGTCATGGCTGCCGGTTTCGAACACGGTTGCTCCTTTCCTGTTTCCCGCCCTAGATAGCGCCGGGCCCGCTTGAATGCCAGAGCGTCGGGGCAATTGGAAAGCCCCGCGCCGGCTGATAAGGATCGGGCCGGAAATTCCTTGGAAGGGCGCGACATGACCAACCCCACCGCGGCGATGCTGGTGATCGGCGATGAGATCCTGTCCGGCCGCACGCGTGATTCGAACATGCACCATCTGGCGCGCGAACTGACCGCGCATGGTATCCGCCTGGTCGAGGCGCGCATGGTCGCCGACGATCACGCCGGTATCGTGGCGGCGCTGAACGAGTTGCGCGGGCGGGTGGATCACCTGTTCACGTCGGGCGGGATCGGCCCCACGCATGACGACATCACCGCCGATGCCGTGGCCGCGGCCTTTGACGTGCCGATCGGTATCCGCGACGATGCCCGCGCCCTGCTGGAAGCGCATTACCAGCGCACCGGGCTGGACCTGAACGCGGCGCGGCTGCGCATGGCGCGCGTGCCCGATGGTGCCAGCCTGATCGACAACCCTGTCTCGGCGGCGCCGGGGTTCACGCTGGGCAATGTCCATGTCATGGCCGGCGTGCCCGCTATCTTCCAGGCGATGCTGGCCAGCGTCCTGCCCGGCCTGACCAGTGGCGCGGCACTGCTCAGCCAATCGGTCGATGTGCATCGCGGCGAGGGCGAGATCGCCGGCCCGCTGGGCGATCTGGCCGCGCGCTATCCGGCGCTCAGCTTCGGCTCCTACCCCTGGATCCGCGATGGCGCGCATGGCACGCAGATCGTGGTGCGCGGCACCGATGGCGGGCAGCTGGATGCCGCGATGGTGGAACTGATGACGCTGCTGGATCAGCGCGGATGAACCTGCCCGCCGCCCCTGCGCTGCATGCCGCGCTGGAAACCACATGGCCCCCGGCCGAGCGGCGGCCTTGCGGCCCGTTCCGGCTGCGGCACGGGGCAGGGGGTGGCAAGCGGGTCAGCGCCGCAACGCTGGATGGCGAAGCCGCCGGCGCGGCGGAAATTGACACCGCAGAGGCGGCGATGCAGACCATGGGGCAGGCGCCGCTGTTCATGATCCGCGATGCCGACGCCTGGCCCGGCGATACCGCGCTAGATGACGCCCTGGATGCGCGGGGCTACCGGGTGGTCGATCCGACGGTTTTCTACTGCGCCCCCGTTGCCGCCGTCGCTCAGGTTCCCCGGCCCATGACGACCTTTCCGGTCTGGCCGCCGCTGGCACTGCAGACAGCGCTTTGGCAGGATGCCGGGATCGGCCCCGAGCGCCGGGCGGTCATGGCCCGCGCCGCCGACCCAAAGACCGCGTTCATGGCCCGCCACCGCAACCGCGCCGCCGGCGTGGCCTTCGTCGCGCTGGACCGGCAGACCGGCATCGCCATGCTGCACGCGCTGGAGGTCACGCCATCGTTTCGCCGCGAAGGCGTGGCGCGTGAACTGGTGGGCGCCATTGCCCATTGGGCGCAGGGCCAGGGCGCGGCGCATTTCGCCCTTGCCGTGACCGAAGCCAATGCCGAGGCAGGCGCGCTTTATGCTGGCCTCGGGATGACCAGGACTGCCGGCTACCATTACCGGCAAAAGCCGCCAGCCCCGTGAAAGGAGCCTCCGATGAGCGACCGCATCACCGCCCTGGACCTGCCCGCCGCCGACCCGCTGCCCGAAGCCACGGCGCGCTATTTCGACATCTGCCGCGAGAAGCTGGGCATGGTGCCGAATGTGCTGCAGGCCTATGCCTTCGATATCGAGAAGCTGAACGCCTTCACGGCGATGTACAACGACCTGATGCTGGCGCCATCGGGCCTGACCAAGCTGGAGCGAGAGATGATCGCGGTGGTGGTCTCCTCGATCAACCGCTGCTGGTATTGCCAGGTGGCGCATGGCGCGGCGGTGCGCCAGCTTGCCGGCGACCCGGCCTTGGGCGAGGCGATGGTGATGAACTGGCGCGCGGCCAAGCTGGACGCGCGGCAGAGCGCGATGCTGGCCTTTGCCGAGAAGGTCACCAAGGCCTCGGCCGAGGTGGTCGAGGCCGACCGGCAGGCGCTGCGCGACCAGGGATTCAGCGACCGCGACATCTGGGACATCGCCGCGGTGACCGGGTTTTACAACATGTCGAACCGCGTCGCCTCGGCCGTCGGCATGGAACCGAACCCGGAATATCACGCCCAGGCGCGTTGACCAAAGCGGCCCGACCTGCGCGATGCTCTCAATCGAGCCCAGCGATCTGGCGCAAATGAGCCATTCGGCGGGAAAAGACCGTCTCGAAGGTGTTGGCGCGGGCGTAGTCCAGCGCCCTCGCCGAGGCCTCGATGATTGCCTCGCGCTGTTTGTCCAGACGCAGGATTTGCCGCGCCATTGCTCTGGCCCGCGCCGGCACTTGCCAGCCGCCGCCGGACTGCGCCAGCACCCGGCGCCACAACGGGTTGCCATAGCCCAGCACCGGCAGCCCGCAGCCCATCGCCTCGACATAGCTTGACACCGGATCGGCCAGCCGCATCGGCGCCAGGAACAGATCGGCGCTGCGGCGCAACTGCGGCACCAGCGCGGTATCGAAACCGGGGGCGTCGCTCATCGCCACCCGGTCCTGCAGCCCCATGCTGGCGATCCCGTCGCGCAGCCGCTGTTCCAGCGACCCGGTGCCGAATAGCTGCAACCGGAAATCCATCCCGGCCGCAGCCAACGCTTGGGCCACAGCCAGCAGATCCTGCACCCCTGCCTCGGGTTCCAGCGGCCCATACCAGGCCAGCGAAAGCGGCGCGCCCGCGCGCAGCCTTTCGGCCCGCGCCGCCAGGTCGGGGCCACGCGCCAGCATCGGCAGGCGCATGCGGTTGTCGAAATAGCCCAGCGCGTTCGGGTTCACCCGCGCGTAGGCATCCGCCGCCAGCGGCCCGTTGCAATGCAACCCTTCGGCCCCGGCCAGGGCGCGGCGCAGCGCCCCTTCGCGGCCCAGCGCCCATTGCATGCCGCGAAGCTTGCTCAGCGCGCCCCGGCGGCTGTCGAAGGCCGCCTGACGCAGCCGCCCCGAAAGCGGGCGCTCGATGGTATAGACCAGCTGCGCCAGCCGCCCGCGCAACCGTTCCGGCATGTCCAGATACCGCATGTCATCGGCCGCGCAATAGATCAGGCTGGCCTCGTCCAGAAGCGATTCGGGGATGGCGTCCGCTTGATCCTGGACGATCAGATTGAACGCCAATTGCCGGCGCGAGAAACGCATGCCGCGCGGGATTGCCCCGGCGCCACGCCGCATCAGGCAATGCACCCTTCCGGGCCAGAGCTGGCAATGCAGCTTCATCCCCTCCACGAAGCCCACATCCAGAATCACCTCGCCCGCAGGTGTTTCCATGACCGGAGCCGGCGATATGATCAGCAGCGTGGGCATGACTGGCTTCGGTTTCTCCGGCAATCACGGGTGGCGCCTGAATGGCTTTGGCGCGCGGTCGTGCGCATGAGACGGAAAGAACCAGAAGAAACTCCGTCGAAAATCTGGCGGTTTCCGAGTATTTACCGAAAAACCGATGCGGGAAAGGCCCGAATATGGGAATGAATGCGATCTATGGTCTGGCCGCGGCGGCGGTTCTTCTGCTGCTGGCGGCGGGCGGCTGGGCGGCGTATCGGCATCTGGCCACCCCGGCCCTGCCGCCCGTCACCGATATGACGCCCAACGCCCCGCCGCTGTCGCCGCCGCCGGCGGGCATGGCGGTGTTCCATCTGGGCCACAGCCTGGTCAACCGTGACATGCCGGCGATGCTGGCGCAGCTTGCCCATGCGGCCGGGTTTGTCGCGCATGAGCACCACCTGCAACTGGGCTGGGGCGCCACCCTGCGCTCGCATTACGACCCGCTGGTGGAAATCCCCGGATTTGACAGCGAAAACGCCACGCCGCAGCATCGCCCGGCGCGCGAGGCCATTGCCAGCGGCGCCTATGACGCGGTGGTGCTTACCGAAATGGTGGAACTGCGCGATGCCATCCGCTGGCATGACGGCCCCGCCTATCTGCACCGCTGGGTGCAGGCGATCCGCGCCGCGCGGCCAGATACGCGCGTCTATCTCTATGAGACCTGGCACGGGCGCGAGGATACCGAAAGCTGGCTGGCGCGGCTGGATGGTGATCCGGCCGCGTTGTGGCAGGGCCGGCTTCTGGCGCCGGTCTGGGCTGACGGCGACGCCGGCCCGGTGCATGTGATCCCGGCCGGGCGGGTGCTGGCCGCCTTCACCCGCGCCCTGGCCCGGGCCGGCGGTCTGCCGGGCATGGCTGACGAGACCGACTTGTTCCTGCGCGAGCCCGATGGCACGCTTGACGCCGTTCACATGAACGATCTGGGGAATTATCTGGTGGCGCTGACGCATTTCGCCGTGCTCTATCACCAGGCGCCGCAGGGCCTGCCGCATGAACTGACCCGCGCCGATGGCAGCCCGGCCGATGCGCCCTCGCCCGAGGTGGCGGCGCTGATGCAGGGCGTGGTCTGGCAGGTGGTCAGCGATCTGCCCGTGACCGGGGTGCAGACGGGGGCAGCGCCATGAAGGCAATCGGTGTTCTGGCCATCTTCCTTGCCGTTCTGGCCTTTCCCGGCCTGTTGGGCGCCCCGCCGGTGCCGGGGGCTGACGCGCAGACCGAAGCCCGGTCTGATCTCGTCCGGGTGGCCCCGCGCGAGGGGCGGCGCAATCTGGCGTTCAATCTGGCCAACAATGGCGACTGGGCCAGCCAGCAGCCCTTCATCGACCTGATGCGCTTCGCCCGCCCATGGGAGGGGCATCTGCGCGGCCAGTGGAGCGGGGTCAGCGAGGCCGAACTCATCGCCGCCGGTCATCTGGACGAAAACGGCTGGGTGCTGTCGGTGCCGGGCAATGTGGTCAAGCTGGGCGCGCTGATCCTGGTGGACATGCCGTCAGAGATGACCTCGCTCGCCGGGCGCTATCATGTGCGCTGGGAAGGCTCTGCCTATCTGGGCTTTTCGGGCCTGGCGCGGAATGTGCGCTATACCGGGCGCAACAGCGCCACCTTCGAATACACGCCGGGGCCGGGGCTGGTGATGCTGGAATTCAACCGGGGCGACCTGCGCAACCTGACCGTCGTGCATGAGCGGCATCTGCAGCGGTTTCAGGCCGGCGAGATCTTCAATCCGGACTGGCTGGCGGTGATCGGCGATGCCGAGAACCTGCGCCTGATGGACTGGATGGCAACGAATGATTCCGAGGTGGTCGAATGGGCCGACCGGCCGCGGGTCGAGCACTATACCTGGGCACGCGGCGTGCCGCTGGAGATCATGCTGGAACTGGCCAACCAGACCGGCGCCGAGCCCTGGTTCACCCTGCCGCATCTGGCCAGCGACGATTACATCCGCCGTTTCGGCGAGGCGGTGCGCGACGGGCTGCGCCCGGATCTGCGCGCCTGGGTGGAGCTTTCCAACGAGGTCTGGAACTGGAGCTTCGCGCAGGCGCATTGGGCCGAGGATCAGGGCCAGGCACGCTGGGGGCAGGAACACGCCTGGGTGCAGTTCTATGCCCTGCGCGCGGCCGAAATGGTGCGCATCCTGGATCAGGTCTTTGCCGATCAGCCCGAACGGTTGGTGCGGGTACTGGGGGTGTTTACCGCCTGGCTGGGTCTGGAAGAGGCGATCTTGGACCCGCCCCTGCTGCGCGCCGAGGACCCGGCGGCGCCCGCGCCCTACACGCTGTTCGATGCCTATGCCGTCACCGGCTATTTCAGTGCCGAGCTTCACACGCCTGACCGCCAGCCGATGGTGCAGGCCTGGCTGGCTGAAAGCCGCGAGCGGGCCGAGGCCCGGGCCGAGGATCAGGGGCTGGCCGATCAGGCGCGCGCGGAGTTCATCGCCGCGCATCGGTTCGACCATGCCATCGAGATGGCCGCGCGCGAGTTGATGGCGGGCGCGGTCTCGGGTGATCCGGCGATGACCGTGCAGGGCCTGCTGGACCGCCAGTTGACCCATCATGCCGCCATGGCCGCCGCGCATGACATGGCGCTGGTCATGTATGAGGGCGGCACGCATGTCGTGGTCTCGCCTGAACAGCATGACGACGAGGAACTGATGGCCTTCTTCACTGCGCTCAACTACAGTGCGCCGATGGGCGATCTGTATCGGGCGCTGATCGAAGGCTGGAATGCGCTGACCGACGCGCCGTTCAACGCCTTTGTCGATGTTGCTGTCGCCAATCGTTGGGGCAGTTGGGGGCACCTGCGGCATCTCGATGACGACAATCCGCGATGGCGCGCGCTGATGCAGGCCACCGCCCCATGAATGCCGATGAGCCGGCAGCAGAGGGGCTGGCAGCAGAGGGACCGGCGATCAGCGTCATCATCCCGGCCAGTAACGAGGCGGGCTGGATCGAACCCTGCCTGCGCGCGCTGCTGGCGTCCCGGGGCGTGGCGCTGCAGGTCGTCGTTTCGGCCAATGCCTGCCGGGATGACACCGTCACCCGAGCCCGCGCCATGGCGCCCGATTTCGCCGCGCGGGGCTGGCGACTGGATGTTCTGGACCGGCAAGAGCCTGGCAAGCCCGGCGCGTTGAACGCTGGTGACGCTGCCGCCCGGCACGCGTTGCGCGCCTATCTGGATGCCGATGTCAGCGTCTCGCCACCGCTTATGGCGCAACTGGCCGCGGCGCTGGCGGGCGGTGCGCCGCGCTATGCCTCGGGCACGCCGCGGGTCACGGCGCGGGGCTGGGTGGCGCGGTCCTATGCGCGGTTCTGGTGCCGGCTGCCCTTTGTCGCCGACGGGGTGCCCGGTTTCGGCCTGTTTGCCGTCAATGCCGCCGGCCGGGCGCGTTGGGCGGCGTTTCCGGATATCATTTCCGATGACACCTTCGCCCGGCTTCAATTCCGCCCCGACGAACGCCGAAGTGTGCCGGCCTCCTATGACTGGCCGATGGTCGAGGAGCTGGGCCGGCTGGTGCGTGTGCGCGCGCGGCAGGATCAGGGCGTTGCCGAGATCGCCCGGCTTTATCCGCATCTGCTGGCCAACGAAGGCAAGACCCGGCCCGGCACCGGCTGGCTGATTGGCCGGGCGCTGGCCGACCCGCTGGCCTTTGGTACCTATGCCGCCGTCGCCCTGGCGGTAAGGCGCGGCACCGGCGGTCAGTCCGGCTGGGTGCGCGGGCGCTGAGCGAAAAGCGCGGCGAGTTGCCCTGCCGCGTCGTCGATATCATGGCGGGCCAGCGCCCGGGCGCGGGCGGTGCGGCCCATCCGGGTCAGCGTCTCGGGAGGGGTTAGCGCCAACTCGCAAATCGCATCGGCCAGTGCCTCGGCGCTGCCCGCCGGCACCAGCCAGCCGCAGCGACCCGGCTGCACCAGTTCCGGAATGCCGGCGACCCAGGTGGTGATCACCGGCCGCGCCGCCGCCATCGCCTCCATAACCACCATCGGCAAGCCCTCGGCAAAGGACGGCAGCACCAGGGCGTGCGCCTGGTCCACCTGCGCCCGCACCCCGGCCTCGTCCAGCCAGCCGGTCAGTTCCACCTGCCCGGCCATGTCATGCCGGGAAATAGCGCGTTCCAGGGCGCCGCGCAGCGGGCCGTCGCCGACCAGCGCCAGCCGCAGATCGACCCCGCGCCGAGCCGCCTCGGCGAGCGCCTCGATCAGCAGCAACAGCCCCTTCTGCTCGGCGAACCGCCCCACGCTGACCAGACGCAAGGGACGGCGCGGCGGCATCGCCCGGGGCGCGGCGTAATGGGCGGTCTCGATCCCGCAGTGCACCACCTTCAGCTTCGGCCAGTGCCGGTGATCCACCCAGCGGCAAAGCTGGCTGAGCCCGAAGCTGGATACCGCAACCGCGAAATCCGCGCGCCGCAGCTTCATGCCCAGCGCGATACGTTCCGGCCGGTCGAATTCTTCCGGCCCGTGCACGGTGAAGCTGAAGGGCGGCCCGCCCAGCGCATGGGTCAGCATCGCCACGCTCGCCGAATTGGTGCCGAAATGCGCATGCAGCCGGTCCAGCCCCAGCGCGCGCGCGCGCCGCGCCAGCCAGGCGCCCTCGGCCAGATAGATCAGATGCCACAGCCGGCCCTTCTGCGCGCCGCGCGCCGCGCGCAGGGCCAGCGCCAGGGCGCCGACGAAGCGCCAGGGCGCCGACAACGCGGCGGCCAGCAGCGCCAGCGCCAGCGCCGCCGCGCCCTTTTCCAACACGTATTCGGTGGCTGCCGCTTCCGCCTGATCGCCCTCGTCGGTCAGCGGTCCGTCATGGCGGCGCATGGCGAAACGGTGCAGCGTCACGCCGCGCCGTTCCAGCGCGCGGATCTCGCGGCGGATGAAACTGTGCGACGGCGACGGGTAGGTATTGATGACGTAACCGATCTTCACGCGGCACCCCGGCTTGGTCTTGCGGCCCGTGACCATGGCGCTACAAGCCGAATGGGGCCATTTCAAGTTGCCCTGCCGGCGCCGCAGGGGCGTTTCGCCGAGATTGCCCGCGCCGGGCGGCCGGGTCAAATATCTGCCGTATTCCCCGGGCAGAAAGACGCCGCTACGGGGCGGCGATCCAGGAAAGACAGGTGACAGCGATCGACAGCGCAGAAGGCAGACCGCAGGAAGGCGCGAAGCCCTTGGGCCTCGCGGCCCGTGTCATGCGCGGGTCTTTCGTGATGGTTGGCGGCTTTGCCCTGACCAACATCCTGCGGCTGGGCAGCAACCTGCTGCTGGCCCGCCTGCTGTTCCCCGAGGCATTCGGCCTGATGGCGCTGGTAACGGTGCTGCTGATCGGATTGCAGATGTTCTCCGATATCGGCCTGACCCCGGCCATCCAAAGCTCCAAGCGGGGCGATGATCCGGCCTTTCTGAACACGGCCTGGACGGCGCAGGTCCTGCGCGGGGTGTTCCTGTGTCTGGTTGCGGCGGTGCTGGCATGGCCGATGGCAGAATTCTACGGCGAACCGATCCTGTTCGAGCTGATCCTGGCATCGGCGCTCAGCCCGCTGATCCTGGGCTTTGCCAGCATCAGGGTGGAATACGCGCTGCGTCACATGATGGTCGGCCGGATCACGGCGCTGGAACTGACCGTGCAGACCGTGGGCATTTCGGTGATGCTGGCGCTGGCCTGGGCCACCGGGTCGGTCTGGGCGCTGGTGATCGGCAATCTGGCCAGTTCGGTGACGCGGGTGCTTTACAGTTGGCTGCTGATGCCCGGCCCGCCGGGACGGCCGGGTTTCGACCGCGCCGCCGCGTCAGAGCTGTTCGGTTATGGCAAATGGGTGTTCCTGTCCACCATTGCCGGGTTCTTCCTGCTGCAAAGCGACAAGCTGATCCTTGGCCATTTCCTGACCATGGGCGACCTGGGAATCTACAACATCGCCTTCTTCCTGGCCAGTTTTCCGCTGATCCTGGGTCGGTCGATGACCGGTTCGCTGTTCATGCCCGTCTATCGCGAAACCCCGCCCGGCCTTTCGGTGGAAAGCGACCGGCGCCTGCGCCGGATCCGCGCCGGGCTGACGGCCATGCTGTTTGCGTTCTGCCTGCCGCTGGTTCTGGCCGGGCACTGGCTGGTCGACTTGCTGTACGATCCCCGCTATGCCGCCGCAGGCCCGCTGCTGATCCTGCTTGCGCTGGCCCAGATGCCGCAGTTGATCGGCCTGACCTATGACCAGGCGGCGCTGGCCGGAGGCGATTCGCGCGGGTTCTTCCTGCTCAGCGCCAGCCGCGCCTGCTTCATCGTCATCGCGCTGCTGCTGGCGGTGCCGGCCTATGGCCCGCAAGGCGCTGCCCTGGCCCTGTTTCTGGCCGGCCTTTTGTCCTATCCGCTGCAGGTCCGGCTGGCGCTGCGGCATCGGGCCTGGGACGGTCTGCATGACGGCGTTGCGGCAGCCATTCTGTTGGCGCTGTTGCTGATCGCCCTCATCCTGCATGGCGAAACGCTGCTTTGACCGGCTGGCGCCGCGCACCGTAAGCGGGCGGGTGCCCCAGGCCAGGGGAAGAAAACAGCCATGCTCCTGCCTAAATTGTGACAGTGTTGATTGGCAGTGTTCTGTTGAGAAGGCGACCCTTGAGCTGCATGGTGCTGGACTATGGTGAACACGCGTATCCTTGAAAAGCGGCTGGGCTGGGGTCGGCAGCATTCGGGTGCCGATGCCGAAGGGCCATCCGGGGACGAAAAGGCTATCTCCATGCCGGAAGCGCGCGGCATTGGCCACGATCCGCTGTTGCAGGGCCGGGTCGCCGCCACGCGCAGCCTGGCCGAGGCTCTGCCGGCCGCGCGGCAGGGGGCCGAGGCGTTTTGGCAAAGCCTGCCCTGCGTCGCCGACAGTGCCGATATGTTGCGCGCGCGGCGCGGGGCGCTTCATTCGATGGATGCCAACAGCGTCGCCGCCGCCGCACTGGATACGCTGCGCGCCAAGCTGCTTCAGGTCGTCAGGGAAAGGCGCTGGCGCCGGGTTGGCGTTACCGCGCCTCAGCGTGACAGCGGTGCAACCTTCGTGGCGGCCGGTCTGGCTGCCAGCCTGGCGCGCCTTGCCTCGATGCGGGTTGTCCTGCTGGACATGGACCTTGATGCGCCGTCGCTGGCAGAGCGGCTGGAACTGCCCGCCCCGCCCCATTTTTCCGATGTCTTGCGCGGGGCTGAGCCGCCGGAGGCGCAGCTTCAGCGCATTGGCCAAAATCTGGCGATCATGACCAATGATGCGCCCCTCCCGGATAGCGCGGAACTGGTGCATGGCGCGGGGCTCGACAACATGATGAGAAGCCTGACCGTCGCGCTGGCGCCCGATCTGATCATCGTCGATCTGCCGCCGCTGCGCGATGATGGCACTGTCCAGGCCATGCTGCGATCGCTCGATACCGTCCTGCTGGTGGCCGATGGCACGCGCAACACCGCGCGCGACATCACGGAGGCCGAGGGCATGCTGGAAGGGACGGTTCCGCTTCTGGGGATCGTCTTGAACAAGTCCGAAGATTCCGTCAGGCCCGCCTCTCGGCGCGTGCAGCGCCGGGGCCGGAGGTAAGCGATGGGCCCGGTTCAAACTGTCAGGGAACTGAAAAGCTGGCTGCGGCGCAGTTTCCGGCTGATCCTGCTGTGCGTGGTGCTGGGCGCCGTTGCCGGGGTGATTGCGGCAACGCAAAGCGAACGGGTGTATTCGGCAACCGCGGTGCTGCAGGTGGTCAACCCGGTGATCGCGGACGGAAGCAGCGCACTGGGCCAGGCCAGCGCCCTGCGCCGCGCCCAGATGATCGAGCAGCGATTGACCACCAGCGAAAACCTGCTCGCCCTGGCCGAGCGCTATGGCCTGTTCACCGGTCTGCCGCTGTCGCGCAGCGAGATCGTGGCCGCCATGCGTGCCTCGATCCGGATTGAAAGCGTGACCGCCGCGCAGGGCAGCGCGACCATCGGGCGCGACGGGTCGCTTTCGGCGATCATCGTCACCGCGAACCTGAACGATCCGGACGCCGCCGCGGCGGTGGCGAACGAACTGGCAGAGGCGGTGGTGGCGGAAAGCACCGAGGCAGCGCGCGCAAGGATCGGGCGTGCCCTGACGTTCTTTCAGCAAGAGGAAGACCGGATCGCCCAGGCCATCGGCGAACTGGACTCAAGGATCATGGCGTTTCAGTCCGAGAACGAGGACTTGATGCCTTCGGCGACCGTGATCCGCCGCGAGGAACTGACCCGCCTGGAAGACGACCTGTTGCGCATCACCCGAGAGCTTTCACAGTTGCGCGCCGAGCGCGGTGTGCTGGAGGCGGATGCGGGCAGGGCGGTCAGCCGGCGCCGGATCAGCGAGCTTGACGATCAGATCGCGCAAAGGGCGGCAGAGGAGTTGCTGCTGGCCGAAAGGGTGGCCAATCTGGAAAGCCTCTTGCGGCGCGCGCCGGCTGTGGAGCGCGAGCTTGGCGGCTTCCACCGGCAGATGGAGCAGCTTCAGTCGCAGCTTTCCGACGTCGCCCAGCAACGCCGCGAGGCCGAGATCGGTCAGCGGATAGAGATTGACCAGCAGTCGGAACGTTTCGTGCTGCTGGAGGCCGCTGTGGTGCCGGATTACCCGATCTCCCGCCCGCGTCGGACGATTGCGCTGCTGGGTTTGGTGGCTGGGCTGATGGCCGGAGTGGGCCTGGCCTATCTTCTCGAGGCCTTGCGACCGGTCCTGCGCACCGCCGACCGCATGGAGCGCGAGTTGCAGTTGCGGCCGGCGATCAGCATCCCGCTTGGCCGCCCAACGCTGGAACGGCGCAGGCGCAGGTTGATCTGGGGTTTCGGTCTGCTGGTGATGTTGCTGGCGGCGCTGGCGCTGGCCATGCAACTGGCCCCACTGTAGGGCGCGGGCCGCGCCATACTGGCAGGAATGCAACACCTTCCGGGCCTTCCGCCCCGCGGCGTGGCGGTCGGCATAATCCCGCTTGTCAGCATTCGAAATCCTGCAATATGCCAAAACCATGGGGGAGTCCGCCGGCAGCAAACGCAGCAGCGTCCACCAGCGTGTCGATGCGGTCGTCATCGGCCGCAACGAAGGCGCGCGGCTTGTCGCCTGTCTTGACTCGCTCGCCGGACAGGTGCGGCGCATTGTCTATGTGGACTCCGGGTCGGACGACGGCAGCCCCGAGGCCGCCCGGCAGGCCGGAGCCCAGGTGATCGCGCTTGACATGACGCAGCCCTTCACTGCCGCGCGGGCCCGCAACGCCGGGCTGGCGGCGCTGGCTGCCGATCCGCCCGGTTTCGTGCAGTTCATCGACGGCGACTGCATGCTGCGCGACGGCTGGATCGACCGCGCCGTGGGATTTCTGGATGAAAACCTGCGCGCCGCGGTGGTCTGCGGCCGTCGGCGCGAACGCTTCCCCGAAGCCTCGGTCTACAACGCGCTGTGCGATGCCGAATGGGACACGCCTGTGGGCGAGGCGCGAGCCTGCGGCGGTGACGCGCTGATGCGCTACGGCCCGCTGGCCGCCGCCGGCGGTTTCCGTGACGACCTGATCGCCGGCGAGGAGCCGGAACTGTGCCTGCGCCTGCGCAAGAGTGGCTGGACGATCTGGCGCATCGACGCCGAAATGACCTGGCACGATGCCGGCATCCTGCGGCTGGGCCAGTGGTGGCGCCGGGTGGAGCGTGCGGGCTATGCCTTTGCCGAGGGGGCCACCCGCTTCGACAGCCGCAACGAGCCGTTCCAGCGGCGGGAATACGGCCGTATCCTGTTCTGGGGCCTGCTGCTGCCGCTGGTCGCGCTGGTTCCGGCGGTTGCGCTGCATCCGGCGGCGCTGGCCCTGTTTCTGCTTTATCCACTGCAGGTTTTGCGGTTGCGCCGCCGGATGGGGCTGGCTGCGGCCTTCTTCAACACGCTCGGCAAGTTCCCCGAGGCGCTGGGCGCGCTGCGTTTCCACGTCCGCCGTCTGCGTGGGCGCGAGGCGCGATTGATCGAATACAAGTAGCTCTGGCGCACGGACCGGACATCGTGCCCCAAAAACCGCGCGGCCTACAGGCGGCGCTGGCGTAATGCGGCAACCACATGACCCGGCAGGACGGCCGCGCAGGCAGCATAGCGCGCCGCGAACCGTCGCGGGTCGCCCAGCATGCGCCACAGCCATTCCATGGCGATGGCACGCACCCAACCGGGCGCCCGGCGTTGTTTTCCGGCAAGAAAATCCAGCCCCGCGCCGATCGAGGCGAAGCCCAGTTGCGGCTGCCGCTGGCGACCGTAGGCGGCAAAGGTTTCCTGTTTCGGCGCACCCAGCGCCAGGAAGCAAAGCCTCGCGCCGGAACGCGCCAGCGCGTCCAGGATCGCCGCGGCCTCGGGCCCCTGCGGCTGAAAGTCCATCGGCGGCGCGATCCGCGCGGCGATCTGCAAGCCCGGCACCTGACGGCACAGCGCCTCGGCGGCGGCATCGAGCACCGGCGCGGTGGAGCCCACCAGCGCCACCGGCACCCCGGCCTGACAGGCGACCCGGGCGAGGGGCACCACCAGGTCCGAGCCCGGCACCAATGATACCGGCCTCCCGGCCAAGTACGAAAGCCAGACGATGGGGTTGCCATCGGCCACCACCAGGTTCTGCGCCGAATAGGCGGTACGAAACTGCTTGCAGCGCGCCAGTTTGGCCAGGTGATCCAGATTGATCGTCGCCAGCGCGAACCCTTCCCCCGTTGTCAGCGCCTGCCCGACCCGCGTGAGCAATGCCGCCTGATCGGGCACGTTGACCGCGATCCGAAGCGGGGGATAATCAAATGTCATGACGGGGTTCCGAAGCGGAAGGCAATGGGCAGACAGGGGCGATACGCTCTGGTATAGTAGCAAGTGCGGGTCGAAGAAAGCCTCGCCAGCAGGCTCCGACCGCACAAGGCGGCAGGTGATGGCAGCAGCAGAATCTCTACTCAACCCCCTGACCGGCGGCCCAGAGCCGCGTGCCCGGCCAGCAGGGTCTTGCTTCACGCGGGACGGCGGGCGGCGCGTGCCGGCATGGTGAATATCGGCAATTCCCTGGCCGTAGGCATGCTGTTGGCCTGGCCCCTGGTCATTGTCCTGATGTTCCGCGTCATGACGCTGGAGCGTGCGCTGATCTGGTCGATCCTGGGCGGCTACATGCTGCTGCCGCAGGTGACCGAGATCAACTTTCCCGGCATTCCCGCCTTCAACAAGACATCCCTGCCCAACCTGACAGCCTTTGTGGTGATCGTCGTCATGGCCGGGCGATTGCCGCATCTGCTGCCCCGGTCGCTGATCGCCAGAGCTCTGGTGCTGCTGCTGGCGCTCAGTCCGGCAATGACGGTGCTGAACAACCTGGATTCCATCCGCTTCGGGCTGCAAAGCGTCGGCGGATTGCAGGTCTACGATCCCAGCAGATTGGTGCAGGGCGATCTGCCGGGGCTGCGGGCCTACGACTCCGCCTCTGAACTGGCGCGGCAGCTTATCATGCTGATGCCCTTCTTTCTGGCCCGCCACTACCTGCGCAGCGAGGCCGCGATCACAGAAATCCTGCGCGCGTTGGTGGTCGCCGGGCTGATCTATGCGCTGCCGATGGTCTTCGAGGTGCGCTTCAGCCCGCAGTTGCACACCTGGGTCTACGGGTTCATCCAGCACGACTTCATCCAGGCGATCCGTGCCGGCGGCTTCCGGCCCTTCGTTTTCATGCCACACGGGCTGTGGGTGGCCTTCTTTGCCTTCATGACCGCCATGGCCGGCGTGGCGCTGACGATGACGGCGAAACCAGGCAAGCGCCGTCAGATGGTCGTCGTCACGCTGATCCTCGTGGCGCTGGTGCCGCTGTGCAAGTCACTTGGGGCGATCGTCTTCGCGCTTGCCCTAATCCCTGCCCTGCTTTTCCTTCCCGCCCGGGTGCATCTTCTTTTCGGCCTGTTGGTTTCGGTTCTGGTTCTGGCCTATCCAATGATGCGGGGGGCCGGGCTGATCCCAACCGCGCAGATCGTCGAGCGTGTCGAGCGTATCAGCGAGGAGCGGTCGCAATCCCTGCAATACCGTTTCGACAACGAAGACCGCGTTTTCGAGCATGTCCGCGAAAAGCCGGTCCTGGGCTGGGGCAGCTGGGGTCGGTTCATGCCGCGCGATCCGATGACAGGCGAAACCCGCGTGGTGGTCGACGGGCTGTGGATCATCACCATCGGGCAGTTCGGCTGGTTAGGGTATCTGGCACTGTTCGGCCTGCTGGTGATGCCGCTGATGTCGATCTGGTGGCAGGGGCGACGCGCACAGGCCCCGCCGATCCCGATTTCGGTATCAGCGCTGGTTCTGATTTATGCGGCGAACGTGCTGGATCTGCTGCCGAACGCCACATTGGTGCCGTTTTCGCTGCTCATTGGCGGCGCGTTGCTGGGTTATGCCGAAGATCTGCGTCGGGTCCTGGACGCACGCCAAAGCCAGCCTGGGGTACGTGGTCATGACAATGTGATCCTTGGAAAAGCTGCCGCGGGCAGGCCGCCGCTTGCGCAACCCTGGGCGCCGGGCGGTCTTCTCAACGTCAGGCGCGCGCGCGCCAACCCGCCGCATCAACCGGATCAACCGGATCAACCGGATCGACAATCGCCCGGCCGGCGCACCCTGCTGTAGTCTACCGGGGGGTAATACCGGACGATGCCTTGTTCTTGCCCGCTTTGCGGGCCAATTCTGCCAGTGCATCCGGACAGGATGGCGAATTCATAGTAGAGTAAAGCCAAAGGTCGATGACCGGTAGTGCAATGACAGAACCGCGGGACACCGATATCGCAATCGTTGGTATGGCCGCCCACCTTCCCGGCGCGCCGTCGATTGGTGCCTACTGGACGAATCTGCGCGACGGTGTCTGCTCCATCCGCCGGCTGGAAGAGGCGGGGCTTCTGGAACAGGGCGAGGATCCGGCCCTGCTGCGCCATCCGGATTACGTGCCCTTCGCAGCGCCGCTTGACGGGTTTTCTGGCTTCGACGCGGAATTCTTCGGCTTTTCACCCAAGGAAGCCGCCATCCTGGACCCCCAGCACCGGCAGTTCCTGGAGGTGGCATGGGAGGCACTGGAAAACGCCGCCCAGCGCGCAATGCCGGGGGACGGGCGCGTGGGTGTCTATGCCGGCTGCGGGATGGGCACCTATTTCTTCGTCAACCTGTGCTCCAACCGCGATCTGGTACGCGATGTGGGTCTGTTCCTGCTGCGCCATACCGGCAACGACAAGGATTTCCTGTCCACCCGCGTCAGCCATATCCTGGACCTTCGCGGCCCGGCGGTGAATGTGCAGACAGCCTGTTCCACCTCTCTGGTCGCCGTGCATCAGGCGGTGCAAGCGCTTCTGGGTGGCGAATGCGACATGGCGCTGGCCGGGGGCGCGACCATCGAACTGCCGCACGCGCGCGGCTATCTCTACAAGGAGAACGAGATCCTGTCGCCCGATGGCGCCTGCCATGCTTTCGACCACCGCGCGCAGGGCACGGTGTTCGGCTCTGGCGCGGGTTGCGTGGTGCTGAAGCGGCTGGCGGATGCGCAGCAGGACGGCGATCATGTCTGGGCGGTGATCAAGGGCAGCGCCATCAACAATGACGGCGCACAGAAGGCCGGCTATCTGGCGCCCAGCGTTGAAGGACAGGCAGCGGCGGTGGCCGAGGCGCTGACGGTGGCCGGCGTCACGGCCGATTCCGTGGACTACGTCGAATGCCACGGCACCGGCACCTATCTGGGCGACCCGATCGAGGTGGCCGCGTTGACCCAGGCGTTCAGGGAAAGCACCGATGCCAGGGGTTTCTGCCGCATCGGATCGGTGAAAACCAATATCGGCCATCTGGACACGGCCGCCGGCGTGGCCAGCCTGATCAAGGCCGCGCTGGCGGTGCATCACGGGCAGATGCCCCCCTCTCTGGGCTATGAGGCCCCCAACCCGGCCATCGACTTCGACAGCAGCCCGTTTCGCGTCAACGACAGGCTGACTGACTGGCCAAAGGCCGACCATCCGCGCCGGGCCGGGGTGAACAGCCTGGGCGTGGGCGGCACCAATGCCTTCGTTGTGCTGGAAGAACCGCCGGCGCCGGCGCCATCCGAAGAGTCCGACTGGCCGTTCCAGCTTCTGACCCTTTCCGGCCGCTCGAAGAACGCCCTGGATCAGGCCGGGGCCAATCTGGCCGCCCATCTGCAGGCACAGCCGGATCAGGCGCTGGCCGATGTGGCCTTCACCCTGATGGAGGGGCGCCGCCCGCAGCCGCGCCGCCGTGTGCTGGTGGCCGAGAACCACGCCGAAGCCGCCCGCCTGCTGGAAACCGGCGACAGGGGCCGGGTCTTTACTCATACCGCGCTGGATGACCCCGATATCGCCTTCATGTTCCCCGGCGGCGGCGCGCAATACGCCGGCATGGCGCGCGACCTCTACGCCACCGAGCCCGTCTTTGCCGACTGGATGGACAAGGGTCTGGCGGTGCTGGAGCCAAAGCTGGATTATAACCTGCGCGCGCTCTGGCTGCCGGAGCCGGGGCAGGAAGGGGCGGCGAATGAGACGCTGAAGAAGCCCTCGGTGCAACTGCCGCTTATCATGATCACCGAATACGCGCTGGCGCAGATGCTGATCAGTTGGGGCGTGCGGCCCTCGGTGCTGATCGGCCATTCGATGGGCGAGAACACCGCCGCCTGCCTGGCCGGGGTGATGGGGTTCGAGGATTGCATCGGGCTGGTGCATCTGCGCGGGCGGCTGTTCGACACCGTGCCGGCCGGCGGCATGCTGTCGGTGCCGTTGTCGCTTCAGGCGCTGCAACCCCATCTGGACGATGATATCGACATCGCCAGCCTGAACGCGCCGGACCTGACGGTGGTTTCCGGCCCCGATGCCGCGCTGGATGCACTGGCCGCGCGGTTGGCAGGGCAGGACATCGCCACCCAGCGCATCGCCATCGACATCGCCGCGCATTCACGCATGCTGGAGCCGATCCTGGCCGATTTCCGCGCCTATCTGGCGCGGGTCCCGCTGCACGCGCCCAACCTGCCGATCATCTCCAACCGCACCGGCAAACCGCTGACGCCTGAGCAGGCGCAAAGCCCGGACTACTGGGTCGATCACCTGCGCCAGACGGTCCGTTTTGCCGACGGATTAGCGACCTTGGCCGAGCGGCCAGGCCGGATTTATATCGAGGTCGGCCCGGGCAAGGCGCTGTCCTCGCTGGCGCGGATGCAGGGCACGATCCCGGCTCAGCAGGTGCTGGCCGCGCTGCGCCACCCGGATGAGGATATCGCGGACGATCTCTATCATGTCGGGCTTCTGGGCCGAATCTGGGCGCTGGGCGGCAGCTTCGACACCGCCCAGCTTTGGGGCGAGGCACGCCGGCGCAGGGTGCCGCTGCCGACCTATCCTTTCCAGCGCAGCGACTATTTCATCCAGCCCGCCGCCGCGCAGGCCGCAAAAACGGTTAGCGAACCGATGCGGCTGGACGATATCGCCGACTGGGGCACGCGCCTGCACTGGCTGCCGCAGGGCGCGGCGCTGGATATCGATATCGAGACGGAACTGGGCGCGCGGCCGATCAACTGGTTGGTCTTCGCCGATGATGCGGGCGTCGCCGCCCCGGTAATCGACCGGCTGCGCGCGGCGGGGCATGGCCTGCAGGTGGTGCGCGCGGGCGATGTGTTCCGCCGGGTGGATGACGGCTGGCAGATCGCGCCGGAGCAGGGGCGGGCCGATTACGACCGGCTGGTGCAGGAGTTGATGGCCACGGGCACCATGCCCGATCGGATCGCGCATTTCTGGCTTGCCGAGGGCAAACCGCGCCACCGACCCGGGTCCAACCCCTTTCAGCACCATATGGAGCGCGGTTTCTACAGCCTGTTCTTCCTGGGCCAAGCCCTGGCAGATGAAGGGGTGAGCGACCCCCTGCACATCACCGTGGTTACCTGCGGCGCTGCGGCAGTGCGGGGTCAGGCGCTGGCCTTCCCGGAAAAGGCCACAATCGCCGGGCCGGTGGGCGTGATCCCGCGTGAATTGCCCGGAGTGACGGTGGCGACGCTGGATATCGAACCGGTAACGCGTAGCACGCCCCCGGCCGTTGACGCGGTGCTGGAAGAGATGCTGTCCACCCCCACCAACACCCGCGCCGCGCTGCGCGGCGGTCGGCGGATGGCGCAGGTGCTTCGGCCGCTGCCGCTGGAGCCGGGCATGGGGCCGGACATGCCGCAGGGTGCCGTATGGGTCATCACCGGCGGGTTCGGCGGCATCGGGCTGCGTCTGGCCGAGGAACTGCACCGCCGCCACGGTGCGAAACTGGCGCTGATCGCCCGCACCCCGTTGCCACCGCGCGAGGAATGGGCGCGGCTAAAGGCCGACCCTGCAGACCCGCGCTCGCCACGCATCGCCGCCGTGGAACGGCTGGAGTCGCTGGGCGCGCAGGTCATGGTCGCCGGCGCCGATGTCTGCAACATCGTGCAGATGGGCGCCACGCTGGATCAGGTGCGCGCCACCCTCGGCCCCATCCACGGCGTGATCCACGCTGCCGGCCATATCGACGACGCCCCGCTCGCCGCGAAATCTCCCGCCGATATCGACGCGGTGCTGGCGCCGAAGCTGCACGGGCTGCGGGTGCTGGATCAGTTGCTGCCGGACGGGGCGATTGCCGAACTGATCCTGTTCTCCTCCACCTCCACTCTCACCACGCCGCTGGGCCAGGTCGATTATGTGGCAGCCAACGCCTATCTCAACGCCTTCGCCCAGTCCCGCGCGGGCGGCAAGACGCGGGTGATGGCGCTGGACTGGGGCATCTGGGCCGAGGTCGGCATGGCGGCCGAGGCGATGGCCGAGCGGCTGGGCAGCCCGAAACCCGCCCCGCTGCAACCCGTCGGTCTGCCGCTTCTGGCCCAAAGCGGGCAGGACGTGCGCCGGAACCGCCGCTTCAGCGCCCGCTATGACACGGCCATGTGGCTGCTGGACGAGCATCGCACCCGCGACGGCCGCGCGTTGGTGCCCGGCACGGGAATGGTGGAGATCGCTGCCCAGGCGCTGCGGGCACAGGGCGAAGAAGGGTCTTTCGAAATCCGCGACCTGATGTTCCTGCGCGCACTGGAAATCGACGCCCCGCGCGATATCGCCGTGACGCTGGAACGCAGCGACGAGGGGTATGACTTCACCCTGCAATCGGTGGTCGAGGTCAAGGGCCGGCGCGGCCTTGTGACCCATGCACAGGCGCGGTTGGTGCTTGGCCAGACGGACGCGGCGCCGAAGCTCGACCCGGCGGCGATAGAAGCGCGCTGTGCGCAGGGGGTTGAGCAAAGCGCTGCCGGGCTGCCGGTCGCGCAAGAGGTGCATCTGGCCTTCGGCCCGCGCTGGCGGGTGCTGAACCGGCGCGGCTATGGCGCGGGCGAGGGGTTTGCGCGGCTCTCATTGCCGCAGGCGTTCCGCCAGGAGGCTGGCAACGGCTATGTTATGCACCCGGCGCTGATGGATATTGCCACCGGCTGGGCCATGGCTCTGGCGCCGGGCTATGACGTCGGCGCGCTTTGGGTGCCACTGTCTTACGCGCGGGTGCAAGTGTTCCGCGCCCTGCCTGCGCTGATCGTCAGCTGGGTGCGGGCGGTTCCCTGCGAGGCCGGTTTTGCGCGGTTCGACATCACGTTGGCCAGTCCAAATGGCACGGTCTGCGCCGAGATCACCGGCTTTTCCATGAAGCAACTGGCCGAGGGGCTGGGCGCCCCCGCGCCCTTCCTGCCCGGTGAGATCGTCTATGAGGACGGCCCGGCGCAGGCCGCGCGCGACCTGAACGAGGCCGAGGCGCGGCTGGCGCGGAACCTGACCATGGGTATCCGGCCGGACGAGGGGGCCGAGGCTTTTTTCCGCGCTCGGGCGGCGGGGCAGGCGGTGGTGGTCGTCTCGTCGATATCGCTGCCGGAACTGATTGCCGAGGCCGAGGCCGGCATGGTCGAAGAACCGGGCGAGGGCCAGAGTTTCGACCGGCCGGATCTGGACAGCGCCTATGTCGCGCCGCGCAACGAGATCGAGGCGCGGCTGGTGGGTTTCTGGGAGGAACTGCTGGGCGTCGGCGGCGTGGGGGTGGAGGATTCCTTCTTCGACCTCGGCGGGCACTCGCTGATCGCCGTGCGGCTGTTTGCGAAGATCAAGAAGGCGTTTGCCGTGGAATTCCCCATCTCGGTCCTGTTTGAGGCGCCGACGATTGCCGCCTGCGCCGCGATGATCGCCGAACGCACCGGCATCGACACCGGCGCCCCCGACAGTGACGCCCCGGCAAAACCCGCCCGGCGGTTCGAGTTCCTGGTGCCGATGCATCAGGGCGAGGGAGGCGCGAAAACCCCCTTCTTCCTGGTCGCTGGCATGTTCGGCAATGTGCTGAACCTGCGCCATCTGGCCGGGCTTCTGGGCCGAGACCGGCCGTTCTACGGGCTGCAGGCGCGCGGGCTTCTGGGCGATAGCGAACCGCACAGCCGGCTGGACGACGCCGCGCGCGACTATATCGCCGAGCTGCGCCAGGTGCAGCCGCATGGCCCCTATCTGATCGGCGGGTTTTCCGGCGGCGGGCTGACCGCGCTGGAAATGGCCCGCGCGCTGCGCGCCGAGGGCGAGGAGGTCGCGCTGCTGACCCTGCTCGATACGCCGGTGCCCCTGCGCCCGGGCCTGAGCCGCGCCGACAAGGCGCTGATCAAGCTGCAGGAATTCAGGCGCAAGGGGCCGGGGTATCTGACCGAGTGGCTGCGCGCGCGGCGCGACTGGAAGGTCACAGAGGCGCGCATGGCGGCAGAGGCAATGGGCGAGGGCGAAGGTGCCTTTCACAACCGCCGGATCGAAGCCGCCTTCCGCGAGGCGCTGCCGCATGTGGTGATGGCCGAGTATGACGCGCCCGTGGCGCTGTTCCGCCCGCCGCTGGACCGGCACTGGAAGGTCACGGGCGGACGCTGGGTCAGCCGCGAAAAGGAGTTCGTCAGTCCCGACAACGACTGGTCACGATGGATGCCGCGGCTTTCGGTGCACGAGGTGCCGGGCGATCACGATTCGATGGTGCTGGAGCCCAATGTGCGCGTGATGGCGGCAACGCTGCGCGCCCTGATCGAAAGCGCCGAGGAAGCGCAGGCATCGGCGGGCCGGCAAAAGGCAACCGACACGCCCGCGCCCGAGGCGTCCATGCCGCAATCGCTGCGCGGGGCGGCGTGATGACGCGGGTCAACTGCATCGTCCTGAACTGGCGCACGGCAGAGATGACGCTGCAGGCCGTGACGGCTGCCGAGCGCGCGATGGAGGGGATCGAGGGCGCGATCACGGTTGTCGACAACGATTCGCAGGATGGCTCCTTCGAGCGGTTGCACGCGGCGCTGTCCGACCGGCCCCTGGTGCAGGTCATCCAGTCCGGGCGCAATGGCGGCTTCGGCGCTGGGAACAATGTCGGCATCCGTGCCTGCCTGCCGGGTGGGGCGCGCGCGGATTATGTCTATATCCTGAACTCGGATGCCTTTCCCGCGCCGGATGCCATCAGCCAGCTGCTGGCCCATATGGAGGCAAACCCCCGCACCGGTTTCGCCGGCAGTCTTATCCACGGCCCAGACGGCGCGCCGCATGTATCTGCCTTCCGCTTTCCCGGCATCGCCAGCGAATTCGAGGGCGCGGCAAAGCTGGGCCCGGTCTCTCGGGCGCTGGCGCGCTACATCGTGCCGCTGCCGCCACCGCAAGGCACCACCCGGGTGGATTGGCTTGCCGGGGCCAGCGTGATGATGCGGCAGTCGATGCTGGACAAAATCGGTCTCTTTGACGAGACCTTCTTTCTGTATTTCGAGGAAACCGACCTGATGCTGCGCGGCGCGCGCGCAGGCTGGGCTACCAACTATGTGGTTGAAAGCCGGGTAATGCATATCGGTTCGGCCAGCACCGGCATGAAGCAATGGCGGCGCGTGCCGGGATACTGGTTCGATTCGCGATGGCATTACTTTGCCAAGAACCATGGCCGGTCGTATGCTGGCTTGGCCACTGTAGTGCATCTGGCGGGACTGGGCCTGCACCGGTTGCGCATTGCAGTGCAGCGCGGCAAGGCAAGCAACGCGCCACATTATTTTCGCGATCTTGTGAAACACAGTCTGGGATCACCCATGCGCCCGGAGAAATGACATGACCGCCTTTTCCGCCGTCCTGGTCGGCAATGAAACCCTTCTGGTAGAATGCGGAAATGTCCTTCTGCAGCGTGGCAACAGTATCGCCGCGGTGGTGAGCGACAGTCCGGACATTCACAACTGGGCCGCAGAGGCGGGCCTTGCCGCCATCGATCCCGGCCCGGGACTGGAAACGCGGCTGGCCGACACCGTGGCGGGCTTTGACTGCCTGTTTTCCATCGGCAATACCCGGCTCTTGCCGTCTGCCGTGCTGGAGGGCGCGCGCGTCGGTGCGATCAATTTCCATGACGCTCCGCTGCCGCGCTACGCCGGGCTAAATGCGCCGGTCTGGGGTCTGCTCAGGGGCGAGACGCGCTGGGGAATCACCTGGCATATGATCACCCCGGGCGTGGACATGGGCGATATCGTTGAACAGGTGATGTTCGACATCGACCCGGGCGAGACCGCGCTGAGCCTGAACACCAAGTGTTTCGCGCGGGGGATAGAGAGTTTTCCGGCGGTGGTGGCCGGGATCGAGGCCGGCACCCTGCGCCGCCAGCCGCAGGACATGAGCCAGCGCAGCCAGGTGCTGCGCGACGACCGGCCGGCGGCGGGCGGGCGGGTCGATTTCGCGCAACCGGCTCAGGCCGTCGCCCGTTTCGTCAGGGCGCTGGATCACGGCGGCTACAGGAACCCGCTGACACTGCCGAAGATCGAAACCGGGGCTGGCGTTTTCGCGGTCACCACGGCAGAGCCTTGCGCGATGGAGGGCGAGGATGGCACGGTGCTGGCCGTTTCGGCAGAGGGTGTGACCGTTGCTTGCGGCAGTGGCGCCGTCCAGCTGGGCGGGCTATCCTGCCCGCAGGGTCTGCCGGTGGATCCGGTGGTCGTCTGCCAGACGGGCGAGCGGCTGAACACCGGTGACACGCAGCCCGTGGACGCCGCCCTGCGCCGCATCGTGGGGGGCGAGGCGCATTGGCGCACGGCGCTGGCCGGCTTCACCCCGGCCCGCCTGCCCGGCGCTACCGATCCTGACTCGAACGCAACAGCGTACACTACCAGCCGCCTGCCCGCCGGGATCACTGCCCGGCAGGCGGCGGCGGTTCTGGCGGCCTATGCGGGCTTCGATGGCGAGCCGGCGGGCATGGCCTATGCCCCCGCCGCGCTGGCCGACCTGACCCGCGCCGCCCCCGCCGATATCCTGCCCTGGCTGCCCATGCAGCCAACAGGCGATTCCCTGGCCGATCTGGAGGGCGCGATCTGGGCCACTGCTGATAGCGCCCAACGCCACCCGGGCATTGCCCGCGACCTGATCGCCCGAGAGCCCGATCTGGCGCCCCTCTCGGTCCCCGCGCTGGGCCTTTCAGAGACCGGCGCGCCCATCGACGGCTGCGCGCTCTGTGTGGTCGATGGGCCGGAGGGCGTGGCCCTGGCCGCCGATACCGCCCGGCTGGATGCGGCGATGATGGACCTCTGGGCGGATCGCATCGCCCATCTGGCGCAGGCTGATCCCGAAGCACCGCTGGCCGGGCTGGACATGCTCTCGGCCGCCGAGACGGCGCTGATCGACCGGCTGAACGATACCGGCTGCGATTTCGACCGTGGCGCGACGATCAGCCGACTGTTCGAACACCAGGTCGCCCGCACCCCCGATGCCATCGCGCTGGCATTTGAGGGCAGTGAGATCAGCTACCGCGAACTGGACCGCCGCGCCAACCGCGTGGCGCATGTGCTGCAGGGCATGGGCGTCGGTCCGGATGTGCCGGTGGCGCTGTGCACGCGGCGTGCGCCTGCCATGCTGATCGGCGCGCTGGGCATCCTGAAGGCGGGCGGCGCCTATGTGCCGATGGACCCGGCCTATCCCGCCGACCGGCTGGCGCATTACCTGACCGACAGCGGCGCGCCGGTGATCGTCACCCAGGCCGCGCTGGTGGACGGGC
>SKNG01000441.1 GCA_007120685.1 Paracoccaceae bacterium
ACTGGCTGGCGCTTCGCTATGACCTGACCGCGCCGCTCGCGCGCGTGGCGGCGCAGTATCGCAACGATTTGCCCAGTCCCTACAGGCGCTATGCGATGGGGCCGGTCTGGCGCAACGAGAAGGCGGGGCCGGGGCGGTTTCGGCAGTTCTATCAATGCGATGCCGATACGGTGGGGGCCGCGTCGGTGGCGGCGGATGCCGAGATCTGCGCGATGCTGGTCGATGCCTTCGACGCGCTGGGGCTGGCCGGTGACGCGCTGGTGCGGGTGAACAACCGCAAGGTGCTCAATGGCGTGATGGAGGTGGCTGGCATCCTCGACCCCGCCGACCCCGACAAGTTCGCACATGAGCGCGGGATCGTTCTGCGCGCCATCGACAAGCTGGACAGGCTGGGCGAGGACGGCGTGCGCGCGTTGCTGGGCGCGGGCCGGCGCGACGAGAGCGGCGATTTCACCGAAGGCGCGGGTCTATCAAACGACCAGATTCAACTGTTTTTAGAGTTTCTAGAGCGGGCCGAATATGTGAGCCAAGTTGCTGGCGTTGTCTCGCAAATCGCGAGTACCGGCAAACTCGCGACACCTGCTCAGGCATATGTGAATACGATTCAGCATTTGAGAAACTTGGTGGGCGCCTCTGGTATTGGCAATGAAGGTGTCGACGAACTGGAAACCATCGCTGATTTACTCAGCGCCCAAGGCTACGGCCCTGATCGTGTGCTTATCGACCCCTCCGTGGTCCGCGGCCTTGGCTACTATACCGGCCCGGTCTACGAGGCCGAACTGACCTTCGAAATTCTGGACGAAAAGGGCCGCAAGCGCCAGTTCGGCAGCGTGGCGGGCGGTGGGCGCTATGACGATCTGGTCAAGCGCTTCACCGGTCAGGCGGTCCCGGCAACCGGCGTCTCCATCGGCGTCGACCGGCTGCTGGCGGCGCTGGCGGCCAAGGGGGCAGGGGCGGCGGCGGCCCCCGGCCCGGTGGTGGTGACGGTGATGGACCGCGACCGGATGGCCGCGTATCAGGCCATGGCGGCGGAGTTGCGCGCCGATGGCATCCGCGCCGAGGTCTATCTGGGCAACCCGAAGAACTTCGGCAACCAGTTGAAATACGCCGACAGACGCCAAAGCCCGGTCGCCGTGATCCAGGGCAGCGATGAGGCCGCGCGCGGCGTGGTGCAGATCAAGGACCTAGTGCTGGGCGCGCGCATCGCCGCGCAGGCCAGCCTGGACGAATGGAAAGCCCAGCCCGCCCAGCAGGAAGTGCCGCGTGCGGATCTCGTTGCCGCTGTCCGGCGCATTCTTGACGCACACGCCGCCGACGCCAACGCATGACCCGCCGCCGTCTCATGCCCCGGGCCGACACGCCGCAGGCGGGCGGCGAAAAAGGCGCTTGCAAGCGCCTTCATGGCCCTTGCAAGGGCCATGCTCGCCACCGCCAGCGCAGCACCCAGCCATGAGCCCGCTAGCCGCCGATCCCGCCGGCGCCCGGGCCGAGGGCCAGCGCCTGATGGCCGGTTTCACCGCCGCCGGCGCCGTGCCCGTGGAAACCCCGGTTCTGCAACCCGCCGAGGTGCTGCTGGACCTTTACGGCGAGGACATCCGCGCCCGCGCCTATGTCACCCAGGACCCGCTGACGGGCGAGATGATGCTACGCCCGGATTTCACCGTGCCCGTGGTGCAGGCGCATATGGCCGGCGGCGCCGAGCCCGCGCGCTATTGCTATCTGGGCCGCGTCTTCCGCAAACAGGAAGACCCCGCCGCCGCGCGGGCCAGCGAATACCTGCAGGTCGGCTACGAGCTCTTCGACGGCGCTGACCGCGCCCGCGCCGATGCAGAGGTCTTTGCCCTGATCCATGGGCTTCTGGCGCCCCTTGGCCTGCGCGCGGCCACCGGCGATATCGGCATCCTGCGCGCTGCCGTCGCCGGCCTTCCCACCACCGAGGCGCGCAAATCCGCCCTGATGCGCCATCTCTGGCGCCCGCAGCGGTTTCGCGCGCTTCTGGACCGCTACGCCGGTCGCGCCCCCGTGACGCCGGAACGCGCCGCCCTGCTGGAGACCCTGACGCGTGGCAAGCGCCCGGCCAGCCCCGCCCCGCATCTGGGCCTGCGCAGCCGGGACGAAATCGCCGCCCGGCTGGACCGTCTGGCCGAAGACGCCGCCACGCCCCCGCTGGACGCCGCAGCCGTCACCGCGCTGGAGACGATGCTGGCGATCCGCGCCAAGGCCCCGCAGGCCCTGGCCGCCCTGCAGGGCAGCGCCCGCGCGCTGCCCTGGATCGCCCCGGCGCTGGATGGGCTGGCCGCCCGGCTCAACGCGCTGGCCGAGGCCGGAATCGACCCCGCCGCGCTGGATTTCGAGGCCAGTTACGGCCGCACCTCGATGGAATATTACGACGGCTTCGTCTTCGGCTTCTATGCCGAAGGGCGGGCCGACCTGCCCCCCGTCGCCCAGGGCGGGCGCTATGACGCGCTGACGGCGGTGCTGGGGCAGGGGGGCGCGATCCCGGCGGTGGGGGGCGTGATCCGGCCCGCGCTGGTGGCGGCGCTGAAGGGGGGCGGGTGATGACAGCCGGCGCGATGATCGGGGGCGAAGGATGCTGAAAATCGGCGTGCCGTCCAAGGGCCGGCTGATGGAGCAGAGCTTCGACTGGTTCGCCGCGCGCGGCATCACCCTGCGCCGGACCGGGAATGCGCGCGAATATGCCGGCGCGGTCGAGGGGCTGCAGGGCGTGGCGCTGGTCATGCTGTCGGCCGGTGAAATCCCGCGCGAACTGGCCGCCGGCCGCATCCATCTGGGCGTCACCGGCACCGATCTGGTGCGCGAAAGGCTGGCCGGCTGGCAGAGCCATCTGGCCGAACTGGCGCCCATGGGCTTTGGCCATGCCGATCTGGTCATCGCCGTGCCGGCGGCCTGGGTGGATGTGGAAACGCTCGATGATCTGGACGCCGTGGCGGCCGCGTTCCGGGCCGAACATGGCTTTCGGCTCCGTATCGCCACCAAATACCACCGGCTGGTGCGCGACTATCTGCGCCGCCACGGGGTGGCCGATTACCAGCTGGTTGACAGCCAGGGCGCGACCGAAGGCACGATCCGCAACCTGACGGCCGAGGCCGTGGCCGACATCACCTCGACCGGCGAGACGCTGCGCGCCAATCATCTGAAAATCCTCAGCGCCCCCCCGGTGCTGCAATCGCAGGCCACGCTTCTTGCCGCGCGCGGGGCCGACTGGGCCGGCTGCGCCCCGGCGGCGCGGGCGGTGGCCGAAAGGCTGGGCCTGGCGCTGCCCCCGGCCTGAGCCGTTGCGCCCGCGCTGCATTCCCGCTATCCGCCGCCTAACCCTCGCCAGCCCGGAGCCGCGCCATGATCCCCAGCAGCCATACCGACCCGGCCCTGATGGCCCGTCTGACCGCGCGCATGCTGCTGGACATCAAGGCCGTGCATTTCAACGCCGAGGAGCCTTTCACCTTCGCCTCCGGCCTGCGCGCGCCCACCTATATCGACTGTCGCAAGCTGATCTCGCACCCCCGCATCCGTGCCACGCTGATGGATTTCATGGCAGCGAAGGTGATGGCCGCGGCGGGGTTCGAGGCTTTCGACAATATCGCCGGCGGCGAGACCGCGGGCATCCCCTTCGCCGCGCTGGTGGCCGAACGCATGGCCCTGCCGATGAGCTATGTGCGCAAGAAGCCCAAGGGCTACGGGCGCAATGCCCGGATCGAGGGCGACATGAGCCCCGGCCAGCGGGTTCTGCTGGTCGAGGATCTGGCCACGGACGGGGGATCGAAGCTGAGTTTTGTCGAGGCGATCCGGGAGACGGGCGCAACCTGCCACCACACCGCCGTGATCTTCTTCTATGACATCTTTCCCGGCGCCGAGGACCGCCTGGCCGAGGCCGGCGTAACGCTGCACCGACTCTGCACCTGGTGGGATGTGCTGGCCGAGGCGCGCCAGTCAGCGGCATTCGATGCGCAGACGCTTGATGCCGTAGAGCGTTTCCTGAAAGCACCTCTCGAGTGGGCATAGGGCGCCCCATGAATGTCAGACAATAAGCCGGCCGGTGCCGCGGTAATTGTTTGACATATGCGTGCGAAAAAACGCCGCCCCAAAGGCGCTATATCGGGTGACAGCGACGGGCAAACGCGATATCTTGTGGTCGGCATGTTTTACCGGGCTTTTCCACAGGGTTACCCAGATTGCCCGCGGCGCCCGGTTTTGGCATAAGTGAGTCGCTGTCGCGCGCCGAAACTTGCCGGTGCAGGAACGGGCTCTCGGGCGGGTAAGGGGTCGTCCGAATGTCAGACAAAAAGATGTGAGGTCGGGTCTGCGGTGTCGCGGCGCGGGATGCGTTTTCCGTTGCGGGTCGGACTGGGCAACAGGGGCAGGAGAAACGGCATGAGCGAGATTACCGCGTTTCGGACAGAGGCGCCGACAGCACCAAGCACGATCCGGCCCGATGGCACCGAACCCGAGGCGCTGCCGAATAATGTCGAAGCCGAGCAGCAGTTGCTGGGCGCGATCCTCGTCAACAACGATGTCTATGACCGCATCTCGGCCCTGGTGAAGGCAGAGCATTTCTTCGACCCGGTGCATCAGCGCATCTTCGATATCGCCGCGGCGCGGATCCAGAAGAACGCGCTAGCCTCGCCGGTCACGCTGAAGGCGTTTCTGGAGGGCGACGAGGGCTTGGCGGAACTGGGCGGGCCGGCCTATCTGGTGCGGCTCGCCGGTGCTGCGATCTCGGCCTGGGCGGCGCGGGACTATGCGCAGATGATCTATGATCTGGCGGTGCGGCGGGATCTGATCCGGCTGGGCCGCGACATCGCCGCGCGCGCTGCGCAGGTGCAGGTGGAGAGCGAGCCGAGGGAACAGATCGTCGAGGCCGAGCAGCAGCTTTACAAGCTGGCCGAACAGGGGGTGACCGAGCGCGGTTTCCAGTCTTTCCTGAAGGCGGTAACGCAGGCCGTCGACATTGCCAACGCAGCCTATCAGCGCGATGGCGGGCTGGCGGGCATGTCCACGGGTCTGGCCGATCTGGACCGCAAGCTGGGCGGGCTACATCCGTCCGACCTGGTGATCCTCGCCGGGCGGCCTTCGATGGGCAAGACCTCGCTGGCCACCAACATCGCCTTCAACATCGCCCGGGCCTGGCAGCGCGGCCAGCGGCCGGATGGGACCGAGGGTACGGTGAATGGCGGCGTGGTGGGCTTTTTCAGCCTGGAGATGTCGGCCGAGCAGCTGGCCGCACGGATATTGTCCGAGGCGGCGGAAGTGCCCAGCGAACTGATCCGGCGCGGCGACATGACCGAAGAGGAATTCCGCCGATTCGTGGAGGCCGCGAAGGCGCTGGAGGCCTGCCCGCTGTACATTGACGACACCCCCGCCCTTCCCATCGCGCAGGTTGCTGCCCGTGCGCGGCGGCTGAAGCGCACGCATGGGCTGGATGTGCTGATGGTAGACTATCTGCAGCTTCTGCGCGGCACCTCGAAGGACAGCCGCGTGCAGGAGGTCAGCGAGATCACCCAGGGGCTGAAGGCCATCGCCAAGGAGTTGAACATCCCCGTTCTGGCGCTCAGCCAGCTTTCCCGGCAGGTGGAAAACCGCGACGACAAGCGGCCGCAATTGTCGGATCTGCGCGAATCGGGGTCGATCGAGCAAGATGCGGATGTGGTTATGTTTGTCTTCCGCGAGGAGTATTACCGCGAGCGGGAAAAGCCCGGCGACCATGATCTGGATGGCATGGCGAAATGGCAGGAGATCATGGAAAAGGTCCATGGCAAGGCCGAGGTGATCATCGGCAAGCAGCGCCATGGCCCGATCGGAACGGTGGAGCTGAGCTTCGAGGGGCGGTTCACCCGGTTCGGCAATCTGGTCCAGCCCTGGCAGCAGGGGGGCGGCGACTTCGGTTGAGCGGGGGAACGGGCCTTGCAAGGCCCGTGACGCGCCTTCGAAGGCGCGTGAAAAGGGCTTTCGAAAGCCCTTTCCCCGCCCGGGCTACACCGGACCGCGCAGGCGGATATCGTCTCAGCCGAAGCGCCACCCCGGCCGGCGCGGCACCCGCACCGCCAGCATCGGTTTCAAGAGCGGCGAGGCGAAGCGGCGCAGGTCCAGCGCCTCGTGCACGCCGGTGGTTTCCTCGCCATCGATCCGGGTGCGCACCTGGCTGCGGCTGTAAAACGGCGCGTCCAGCATGTTCATCACCTGATGCGGCCGGAAGCCCGGATCGGCCCGGGTTTCGCGTCGCACCGCCCACAGGCTGCGGCGGAAGCGGGTCAGGGGCGGCGCCTCGACGTGTTCAACCCGGCCATCGGGGGTGAAATGCAGCGCCGTCTGCAGCGTGCTGCCATCCATCCGCGTGGCGTCGTAGAAGCAGGTCGCGCCCCCCCGGTGGGGAAACCGCCCCCAGGTCCAGAAGCGGAAATCGGCCTCCAGCGCCGCCGTGCCGAAATTGGCGTCGAAATAGCCATGCCCCTGCCAGCGGTGGCCCTGGGTCAGGTCGACTTCGACATGCGCGATGGGGGCGAAGGGGCGCCAGATGTGGCGCCCGTCCGGGGTCAGCGCCACGGTCCGGTCGAACACCGCCTGCGGGGTCAGGGTGACGGTGCCGCGCACTGGCGTCACCATCGGTGGCGCGCCGATCTCGTCCACTTCCACCACCAGCTGGCGCCCGGTCCAGTGCATCGCGCTGGGGCCGACCTGCAGCCGGTCGCGCGTCTGCCGCAGCGCTGCCTCGCCCCGGTCGGTCATGGTGAAACGCCCGCCCGGTCCGTAGGTGGCGACATTGATGCAGACATGGTTCTGCGGGTTCCTGCGCCCGGACCAGCGATACCAGGGCGAGAAGACCGACCCGATGAACCCGATTACCGAGAGCGCGCGGGTGCCGTCGTCGCTGATCGCGTCGAGATACCACCAGGCATAGCCGTCCGGGCCGACATGGACCGAGAAATCCGGTCCTGCAGCACCGCCTGCGCCGCGTTCGCCCCTGAAAGCGCCGCCATCGGCACGCCCGCCCCCGGATGCGCCCCGCCCCCGGCCAGATAGAGGCCCTTCACCTTCGTCCGCGCCGTCGGCCGCAGGAAGGGGGCCAGCGCCCCGTGCGGGCTGCGGCCGTAAAGCGCCCCCCGGCTGCCCGGGAAGAGTGCCGCGAAGTGATGCGGCAGGGTCAGGGCGTCGGTCGTCGGCTGAGGACTGAAGCGCAGGCCGAAGCGGGAAAGGCGGGTGAAGGTCTGTGTCAGGCATGTGGCGGCCTCGCTGGGGTCTGGCGCGGCGCCTTGGGCCAGCGCGGGGGCATTGAGGATGAACTGGAAGCGCTCGGGGCCGTTTGCCGGGCCGGTCTTGCGGTCCTGGGCGCAGATATAAACGGTGGGCTCGGCCGGGGTCTGGCCGCGGGCAAGGGGGGAGAATTCGGCGGCTTCGGTATCGGCGAAGAAAAGGTTGTGGTGGGTCAGGGGCGCGCCGGTTGCCTCGGCCGCGAAGGTCCAGACCCGGGCCGAGAGCGCGCGCGGCTCGGTGGCGGCGGGGCGGATGGCGCGGCGGGCGTCCTCGCCCATCAGCCCCGCCACCAGCGCTGCCGGATCGCCGTTGAACACCGCCTGCCGGCAGGAAACGCGCCGGCCATCGGCCAGCCGCAGGCCCGTAAGTGCGCCCGAGGCGATGTCCAGCCCCGCGACCGGCGCATTCAGGTAGAGCCGCCCGCCGAGCGTCTGGAACAGCCCGGCCAGCGCCTGCGCCAGCGCATGCATGCCGCCCTTGACGGCCCAGACGCCCGCGGCCTCGGCCCGCCAGATCAGGCCCAGAACGGCAGGGCTGTGGGCGGGGGTGCCGCCGACATAGGTGCTGTAGCGACCGAAAAGCTGGCGCAGGCGGGGATCGGTGAAATGCGCCTTCAGCAGCGCGGCCAGCGACCGGCCCGGGGCCATGAGCGGCCAGAGACCGGGGCGGGTGGCCATAGCGCGGGCGGCAGCCATTGGCGCCGGGCGGGGGGACAGCATCATCGGCGCCTCGAAGGCCGCAAGCGCCTGGGCCATGCGGGCATCGAAGGCCAGGAACTCCCGCGCCGCGGTCGCGCCGAATCCCGTGCCGATGGCGTGGGCGCTGGCCTGGGTGTCGGGAAAAAGGTCCAGTGTGGCGCCGTCCGGCCACCAGTGGCGGGCGAGGATGGGCTGGGGGATCAGGGTGACGTGATCCGCCAGCCGGGCGCCGGCGGCGGCGAAAAGCGCCTCGAAGACCGGTGTCATGGTCAGCACCGTGGGGCCGGCATCGACCGGGCCGGCGGGGCTGGGAAGGGTGCGCATCTTGCCGCCGGGGTAGCCCTGCGCCTCGATCAGTGCGACATCGGCGCCGGCGGCGGCCAGCCGTACCGCTGCTGCCAGCCCGCCGATGCCGGCGCCGATTACCGCGACCTCGGCCCGGATGTCTGCACTTGCCTCGCTCATGTCATCCATACTTGACTTGATCGCGCCGACTGTCCAGTATGATTTACACTTAGGTTGTAATTCAAGGCTGACAGGTGGCGCGCATGGACATTTCACGACGCATCGAGGCGGCGATGGCGGCGGCCATCGAGGGGGCGCAGGCGGGTGGGCCGGCGCGGCTGGCGCATGCGTTGAATTATGCGGTGGTGCCCGGGGGCGCGCGCATCCGGCCCACGATCTGCCTGTCGGTGGCCATGGCCTGCGGTGACGACCGCCCGGCCCTGGCCGATGCCGCCGCCACGGCGCTGGAGCTGATCCATTGCGCAAGCCTGGTGCATGACGACCTGCCGGCCTTTGACAATGCCGATTTCCGGCGCGGCAAGCCGACGGTGCATCTGGCCTATTCCGAGCCGCTGGCGGTCCTGACGGGTGATTCGCTGATCATCGCGGCTTTCGAAGCGCTGGCGCAGGCCGTGCCCGAGGACCGGCCGGCGGACGCGCTGCGCGCGCTGGCGCTGACCCGGGTTCTGGCGCGCCATACGGGCATGCCGAACGGGATCTGCGCGGGCCAGGGCTGGGAGAGTGAGAGCAGCGTCGATCTGCGCGCCTATCACCGTTCGAAGACCGGGGCGCTGTTCATGGCCGCGACGCAGATGGGGGCTGTGGCGGCGGGGCAAGAGCCCGAGCCCTGGGAAGAACTGGGCGCGCGGATCGGCGAGGCGTTTCAGGTGGCCGACGACCTGCGCGACGCGCTTTACGATGCCGAGACGCTGGGCAAGCCGGTGGGGCAGGACGCGGCGCTGGCGCGGCCCTCGGCGGTGCAGGAACTGGGCGTGCAGGGGGCGATCAAGCGGCTGCGGGACATTCTGGCGGGGGCGATCGCCTCGATCCCCTCTTGCCAGGGCGAGGCGCAGCTGGCCGCGATGGTGCAGCTTTACGCGCAGCGGATGACGCCGGTGGCGCCGGTCAGGGCCTGAGACTTTTCCGGCCTGGCGCTTTTGGGCTGGCGGGGCAGGGGGGCGCTGCCCCCCGTCGGCTTTGCCGACTCCCCCCCGGGATATTTGAAGAGCAAAGAGGGGGCGCGGGTTTGGCCTTGAGCGAGGGGATGGGGCGGCGGCGCGAGCCCTGGGTGAACCGGCTGGCGGGATCCCGGCGGTTTCAGGCTTTCGCGGCGCGGGTGCCGGGGTTGCGGCGGCTGGTCCGGGCCGAGGGCGCGGCGATCTTCGACATCATGCAGGGCTTCGTGCGCAGCCAGGTGCTGATGGCGCTGGTCGATCTGCGGCTGATGCATCGGCTGGCTGAAGGTGCGGCGGGGGTGCCGGCTCTGGCGGCCTTTGCCGGCGTGCCGGAGGCGCGGATGGCGGTGCTGGCGCAGGCCGGTGCGGCGATGGGGCTGATCCGGCGGCGGGGCGATCTTTATGCGTTGTCGCGCCGCGGGGCGGCGTTTCTGGCCGTGCCGGGGTTGGAGGAGATGGTGCGCCACCACCGCGTGCTTTATGGCGATCTGGCCGAGCCGGTGGCGTTTTTCCGGGGCGAGACAGACCCCGATCTGGCGCGGTTCTGGCCCTATGTGCTGGGCGGCGCGGGCGACAGGGAGGTGGCCGCGCGCTACTCGCGGCTGATGGCCGAGAGCCAGGCGCTGGTGGCCGAAGAGACGCTGGCCCAGGTATCGCTATCCGGCATCACGCATTTGATGGATGTTGGCGGTGGCACCGGTGCCTTTCTGCGTGCGGTGCGCGCGCGGGCGCCAGGGCTGCGGCTGACGCTCTTCGATCTGCCGGAGGTGGTGGCACAGGCGGCGCTGCCGGCCAATGTGAACCGGCTGGGCGGCAGTTTCCGTGACGGCGTGCCGGCCTGTGGTGCCGATGCGATCAGTCTGATTCGGGTGCTCTACGATCATGCCGACGCCACTGTCGCCGCGCTGCTGGCCTCGGTCCATGCCGCGCTGCCGCCGGGGGGGCGGTTGTTTCTGTCAGAGCCGATGTCAGGCGGGGCGATTCCTGACCCGCAGGTGGATGTGTACTTTTCGGTTTACACATTGGCGATGCAGACGGGCCGCACCCGGTCGGCGGCCGAGATCGGCGCCATGCTGCAGGATGCGGGCTTCGTTTCGATCAGGAAATACAACAATTATCGGCCTTTTGTAACCGTCGCCATGACAGCGTGCCGAGACTGAACAGGCGTTGGCAGAGGAAAACACCGGATCATCGCAGAAAACTGTCTAGTTATGTTGACAACAGAGATTGTAAGTCTAGAATGACACATGAAGGCGTGGTCGCAATGCGACGACTCGCCGGAGGCACTGAGGGGGGCGCCGTGCAGACCAATGCCATCATTCTTTCCGGACCGCGGGACCTGGC
Organism: Paracoccaceae bacterium; assembly: GCA_007120685.1. Classification (GTDB taxonomy): domain Bacteria; phylum Pseudomonadota; class Alphaproteobacteria; order Rhodobacterales; family Rhodobacteraceae; genus Pararhodobacter. The sequence continues at coordinate 10,769 of SKNG01000441.1, forward strand.
GCTGGGCCAGGTGGGGCTGGTGGCCCCGGGGCCGCGCGACGTGGTGGTGCGGATCACGCATTCGGGCATTTCCACCGGCACCGAGAAACTGTTCTGGTCCGGCCAGATGCCGCCTTTCCCGGGCATGGGTTATCCGCTGGTACCGGGTTACGAGGCGGCGGGCGAGGTGGTGGAGGCCGGCGCCGAGACCGGCTTCACCCCCGGCGAGCGGGTCTTCGTGCCCGGCGCCAACTGCTTTCAGCCGGGCGAGGCCGGGCCGGTTTACGGTCTGTTCGGCGGCGCCTCGCAGATGCTGGTCACCGATGCCGCCCGGGTGACGCGGATCGATGCGGCCCTGGGCGCCGAGGGCGCGCTGCTGGCGCTGGCCGCCACGGCGCGGCATGCGCTGGCGGGTTTCGATCATGCGCTGCCGGATCTGATTGTCGGCCATGGCGTGCTGGGCCGCTTGCTGGCGCGGCTGACGCTGGCCGCGGGCGCCCCGGCGCCGATGGTGTGGGAAATCGACGAAGGCCGGGCGCAGGGCGCCGAGGGCTACGCGGTCGTCCATCCCGATGCCGACCCGCGCCGCGATTATCGCGCGATCTATGATGCATCGGGCGCCGAGGGGCTGCTGGACAGTCTGATCGGGCGTATCGGCCGGGGCGGCGAGGTGGTGCTGGCAGGGTTCTACACCAAGCCGCTGAGTTTCGCCTTTCCGCCGGCCTTCATGAAGGAGGCCCGCATTCGCATCGCCGCCGAATGGGCGCCCGAGGACCTGGCCGCCACGCGCGCGCTGATCGAATCCGGGGCGCTGTCGCTGGGCGGCTTGATCACCCATCGCCGGCCGGCCGCGGCCGCGGCAGAGGCTTACGCCACGGCCTTCACCGACCCGGCATGCCTGAAGATGATCCTGGACTGGGAGGCCTGATCCGTGACGCTCGACATTCCCAACCTGAAAGACTTCGACCAGCGGTTACGCGACGAGGCATCGGAAGACCCGACGCTGGAAGTGCCGCAGGACCCGCCCACGAAGAAGACCCAGATCATCGCGATCTATGGCAAGGGCGGGATCGGCAAGTCCTTCACGCTGGCCAATCTCAGCTGCATGATGGCCGAACAGGGCAAGCGCGTGCTGCTGATCGGCTGCGACCCGAAGTCGGACACCACCAGCCTGCTGTTTGGCGGCAAGGCCTGCCCGACGATCATCGAGACCTCGACCAAGAAGAAGCTGGCCGGCGAGGAAGTCGCCATCGGCGATGTGTGCTTCAAGCGCGCCGGGGTCTTCGCGATGGAACTGGGCGGGCCGGAAGTCGGCCGCGGTTGCGGGGGCCGGGGGATTATCCACGGGTTCGAGCTGCTGGAAAAGCTGGGCTTCCATGACTGGGACTTCGACTATGTGCTCCTGGATTTCCTGGGCGATGTGGTCTGCGGCGGCTTCGGCCTGCCCATCGCGCGGGACATGGCGCAGAAGGTGATCGTGGTCGGCTCGAACGACCTGCAGTCGCTTTATGTGGCCAATAACGTGTGCTCGGCGGTGGAGTATTTCCGCAAGCTGGGCGGCAATGTCGGCGTGGCAGGCCTGGTCATCAACAAGGATGACGGCACCGGCGAGGCGCAGGCATTCGCCAAGGCGGTGGACATCCCGATCCTGGCCGCGATCCCGGCCGATGACGATTTGCGCAAGAAATCGGCGAATTACCAGATCGTCGGCACCGCTGCCGGCCCCTGGGGCGCGCTGTTCTCGGAACTGGCCGAGAATGTGGCCGGCGCCCCGCCGCTGCGCCCTGTGCCGCTGAGCCAGGACGGGCTGTTGGGTCTGTTCGACAGCAAGGATACCGGCGGCGATGTGGTGCTGGAGCCCGCGACCGATGCCGACATGCGCGGCAAATACGCCAAGCCGAAGAAATCGCTGGAAGTGGTCTATGACGATGTCTGAGCGGATCGGATACGAGGTCGGCTATGACGACGCGGGGCAGGTGACTGTCCAGCGCGCGGATCAGCCAGCTGACGGGATGGAGACCGGGGAGGGGGGGCAGCCCCCCGTCGCCTTCGGCGACTCCCCCCAGAGTATTTCGGGCAAGATGAAGGACACGGGCGCGGTTGGCGGCGCCGTTGACGGCATGGGATGCCATGCGCCGGCCGAGCAGATGGAAGCGGCGGCGCGGGCGGCGGGCAATGGCGCGGTGCTGGACCAGTTCGCCAGTGATTATCCGCGCGGGCCGCATGACAAGCCGGAATCGATGTGCCCGGCATTTGGGTCGATGCGCGTGGGGCTGCGGATGCGGCGGGTGGCGACGGTGCTTTCGGGCTCTGCCTGCTGTGTCTACGGGCTGACCTTCGTGACGCATTTCTACGGCGCGCGGCGCTCGGTCGGCTATGTGCCGTTCAGTTCCGAGACGCTGGTCACCGGCAAGCTGTTCGAGGATATCCGCGAGGCGGTGCATGATCTGGCCGACCCCGACCGCTATGACGCGGTGGTGGTGACCAACCTGTGTGTGCCCACTGCCAGCGGCGTGCCCCTGCGGCTGTTGCCGAAGGAAATCAACGGTGTGCGGATTGTGGGGATCGACGTGCCGGGTTTTGGCGTGCCGACCCATGCCGAGGCCAAGGACGTGCTGGCCGGTGCCATGCTGAACTATGCCCGCGCCGAGATCGAGGCCGGGCCGGTGCCCGCGCCCGAGGCGGGCCGGTCCGACCGGCCGACCGTGGCGCT
>SKNG01000064.1 GCA_007120685.1 Paracoccaceae bacterium
AGCGCGTCATGCGCCTCATACATCTCGGACGCCGGGAAGTGGACGTCGTTGGTCGCCACCAGCGGCAGGTCCAATGCATAGGCAGCTTCCACGAACCAGCGTTCCGTAGCGGCCTCGCCGGCCTGCAAGGTGCCATCCTCGCCGGGGTGGCGCTGCAGTTCCACGTAAAGCCGCTGCGGGAAGGCGGCAGCCAGATCGCGCAGCACCGCCTCGGCCCGGGCCGCCTGCCCACCCTGCACCAGCCGGCCCAGCAGCCCCTCAGGCCCTCCGGTCAGGCAGATCAATCCCCCGGCATGGGTCTTCAGTTCCGCCAGGGTGACATGCGAAAGCGCTCCGCCCTGACGCAGATACAGGCAGGAATTCAGCTTCATCAGGTTCATGTAGCCGGCTTCCGACTGCGCCAGCAGCACCAGCGGCGCCGGGGGGCGGGGCTTGTCGCCAGGCTCGGCGGGGGGCAACATCACGTCGATCTGACAGCCGATGATCGGCTGCACGCCCGCCGCCGCCGCCAGCGTGGAAAACTCCAGCGCGGCGAACAGGTTGTTGGTGTCAGTCAGCGCCACTGCGGGCATCTGCTGCGCCGCGCAGAGCTTGACCAGCTGTTTCAGCGGCAGCGCCCCCTCCAGCAGCGAGTATTCGCTATGGGTGCGCAGGTGGATATATCTCGGCTCGGTCATGCTGCCCATGATGGCGGCAGCCCCCGGCCAGCGCAACCCGGCGCAACCCGGACCGACACGATTGCCCTTGCCAGCCCACCCCACGGCGTTGTTGACTGACAAACCAAGGGCCGGGCCGCCTTACGCCGCATCGGGCAGCCCCATCCATGACCCGCCACCCGGTATTGCGGCAGGCAAGACCATGACCGAGATCGCGTTTCTGCTCAACGGAACGCCCGTGCGCCTGACAGACCCGCCCGCCACCGCCACCCTGCTCGACTGGCTGCGCGATGGGCAGGGCCTCACCGCCACCAAGGAAGGCTGTAACGAAGGCGATTGCGGCGCCTGCACCGTCATGGTCACCGACCGCCACGGCACGCATGCGCTCAACGCCTGCATCCTCTTCCTGCCCCAGCTTCAGGGCAAGGCCGTCCGCACGGTCGAGGGGCTGACCGCCCCCGATGGCACCCCCCACCCGGTTCAGCAGGCGATGATCGACCATCACGGCAGCCAGTGCGGCTTCTGCACCCCGGGCTTCATCGCCATGATGGCCGTCCACCACCTCATGGGCGAGAGCGACCATGACACCGCGCTGGCCGGCAACCTCTGCCGCTGCACCGGCTACGCCCCCATCGCCCGCGCCGCTGAAGCCGCCGCCCGCCACCCCGTCCCCGACTGGCTGCAAAAGGCCACCGATCCCGCCCTCTTTGCTCTTCAAATATCCCGGGGGGAGTCGGCGCAGCCGACGGGGGGCAGCGCCCCCCACCCCTTCATCCCGCAAACCGCCGACGATCTGGCCCACTGGTACGCCGCCCACCCCGAGGCCACGCTGATCGCCGGCGCCACCGATGTCGGCCTCTGGGTCACCAAGCACCTCCGCACCCTCTCCCCCACAGCCTTCATCGCCGGCATCGACGATCTGCGCGGCGTCACCGTCACCGAGTCCGAGATCCGCATCGGCGCCACCACCACGCTGGCGGAGCTTCACCGCGCCATCGCCCCGCACCATGCCGGTTTCGCCGAACTCATCCGCCGCTATGGCTCAACCCAGGTCCGCGCGGCGGCCACGATCGGCGGCAATATCGCCAATGGCTCGCCCATCGGCGATGCCCCGCCGGCGCTGATCACACTGGGCGCCACGCTTCACCTGCGCAAGGGCGACAGCCGCCGCAGCCTGCCGCTGGAGGATTTCTTCTTCGCCTACGGCCAGCAGGACCGCGCGCCGGGGGAATTCGTCGAGGCCGTCAGCTTCCCCCGCCAGCCCGACCGGCTGCGCTGCTACAAGATATCCAAGCGCTTCGATCAGGATATCTCGGCGCTTTGCGGCTGTTTCAACATCACGGTGACAGATGGCCTCGTCACCGAGGCCCGCATCGCCTTTGGCGGCATGGCCGGCACGCCGAAACGGGCGCTGGCGGTGGAACTGGAACTGCTCGGCAACCCCTGGACGCAGGAGACCGTCACCGCCGCCCTGCCCGCCTTTGCCGAGGATTTCCAGCCCATCGACGACATGCGCGCCTCGGCCGCCTACCGGTTGCAGACCGCCCGCAACCTGCTGCAACGCTATTTCCTGCAGGATCAGGGCATCGCCACCGACGTGCTGGCGGTGACGCCATGAGCGTGCAATCCCCTGTTCACCGGCCTCTCCCCCATGATGCCGCCGCCCTGCATGTCACCGGGCAGGCGCGCTATGTCGATGACATCCCCACTCCCGCCGGCACGCTGCATCTGGCCTTCGGGCTCAGCACCATCGCTCATGGACGCATCACCGTGCTGGACCTCGCCCCCGTCCGCGCCAGCCCCGGCGTGGTGGCGGTGCTGACGGCGGGTGATGTAGGCGACGCCGATTGCAGCCCCTCGGCCCATGACGAGCCGCTGCTGGCGCAGGGCATGGTGCATTACGCCGGCCAGCCGCTGTTTCTGGTCATCGCCGACAGCCATCTGAACGCCCGCCGCGCCGCACGTCTGGCGCGGGTCGAATACGACGAATTGCCGGCCATCCTGACCATCGACCAGGCGGTGGAGGCCGATGCGCGGTTCGAGGATGGCCCGCGCATCTGGACCAGGGGCGAGCCCGACGCCGCGCTGGCCGCAGCCCCCCACCGGCTGGAGGGCCGGATCGAGATCGGCGCGCAGGAGCATTTCTATCTGGAAGGCCAGGCCGCGCTGGCCCTGCCGCAGGAAGGCGGCGACATGGTGATCGCCTGTTCCAGCCAGCACCCGACCGAGATCCAGCACAAGGTCGCCCATGCGCTGGGCGCCCCCATGCATGCCGTGCGGGTGGAAGTGCGGCGCATGGGCGGGGGCTTCGGCGGCAAGGAAAGCCAGGGCAACCATCTGGCCGTGGCCTGCGCGCTGGCCGCTCGCGCCACCGGCCGGCCCTGCAAGATGCGCTATGACCGCGACGACGATTTCCTGATCACCGGCAAACGGCATGATTTCCGCATCGACTATCGCGTGGGCTTCGATGACGCGGGCCGGGTGCAAGGCATCCATTTCAGCCAGTATGCCCGCTGCGGCTGGGCGCAGGATCTGTCGCTGCCGGTGGCCGACCGGGCCATGCTGCATGCCGACAATGCCTATTTCCTGCCCGCCGTTCGCATCACCAGCCACCGGCTGCGCACCAACACCCAGTCCGCCACCGCCTTTCGCGGCTTCGGCGGGCCGCAGGGGATGCTGGGGATCGAGCGGGTGATGGACCATATCGCCCACACCCTGCGGCTGGACCCGCTGGCCGTGCGCCGCGCCAACTATTACCGCGCGGCCGAGGCGGCAAAATCCGGCCCCGGCACCGCCCGCCGCTTTGGCGGCGCACACAGTCCGCAGGCACCGCAGGATGTCGGCCCGCAAACCACGCCCTATGGCCAGCAGGTCGAGGATTTCATCCTGCACGACCTCACCGACCGGCTGGCCGCGCAGTCCGATTATGCCGCCCGCCGCGCCGCTATCGCCGCCTGGAACCGCGCCAATCCGGTGCTGAAAAAGGGCATCGCGCTGACGCCGGTGAAATTCGGCATCTCCTTCACACTGACCCATCTCAACCAGGCCGGCGCCTTGGTGCATGTCTATCAGGACGGCTCGATCCACCTGAACCACGGCGGGACCGAGATGGGGCAGGGCCTGTTCCAGAAGGTCG